>JANLWR010000371.1:0-8133 GCA_031364625.1 Deinococcales bacterium
GTCACTGTTTAGCCCTTGAGAACACAAGTATTGTTCCCTGGATGAGTGACAGCCACGCACATCAAACACACACTTGGATTCATTACCCTGCGCGTGTGAGTTGCAGTACTCGTTTTCTTATGCAGCCCCACCATTGCCAACCCACCAGGCACGCCTGAAACCAAGGAGAACCAAAAATGATTAACAAAAAATTTGTCAAATCCCGCAACATCACCAAAGTCAGCTTTGAACCCAGCGAAATCGATGCGGACAGCATCGCCTTGATCGCCGATTTTACTGACTGGCAACCTTTAGAGGTGCCCAAACTTAAAAACGGCAAATGGAAACTCGAGCAAGACCTCGAACCCGGGCAGAGTTACGAATTCCGTTACCTGCTTTCCAAAGGTGACAGCACCTGGTTTGACAACGACAACGGCGCAGACCGCTTCGTGCCAAACGCGCACGGAACACAGAACGCTGTGCTGGACTGCTAAATCTCATCAAGTCTGAACTCTCGAGCAACTTTTCAAGATTTGCCTTCAAAATACCAATTGAAGGCGTCATTTTGTCAAAGTTGCTCGAGATTCTGGTTTATTTATTTCGTACAGGGCGAATCCTTTAGTGCTTTGTTCATCAGATAACCAAGGAAAATTGTGCTTTGGGCTTATAATCCTAGAAACGTGAACACCAACTTTTATCCCCGTCCCGTCAAATTCGAGGACGTACAGAATGTTCAAGGTTTATACCAGCGCAGCAGGCGCTACTTTGACATTATCGCCGCCGACATTCCCAACCAATTCGATGTCAGCCGCGAGCTGGAGAGTGCCTTGGGCGATGCTCGGCGTTACCTCGAGTTGTACTTTAAAGACAACAACCCCGAACCGTTTGGCTACTTGGATTTGAAATTTGATTACCCACAATCCGGCGATGCGACCATCAATTTGCTGCTGATCGCCGAGGACGTGCAATCGAGCGGTTTTGGCTCAAAGATCGTCGAAAACCTCGAAGAGCGTCTGAATGACGGTACGTTCGCGCCCCGTCGCGTACGACGCTTGCTGGCAGGAATTTACGGCGACAACCCTGGCGCGGTTAAATTCTGGGAGCGCTTGGGCTATCACTTTGCCGTGGACGCCCGCCCGGTGCTGGCGTGGTACGCCAAAGAACTTGTGCCCAGCGACCTCGAGATATCCCGTTAGAATGAGCCCATGATTGCCAGCCTTCACCTCGAGACCACCGACCTCGAGCACGTTAAAACCTTGCTGATACCGAATTTGCAACCAAACTCGAGCGTTTTTTTGCGTGTCAATAACGGTTGGACGCAAATTTACTTTGACCAATTTTTAGAGAACAGTGACTCAGACGATTTTGAATCCGTGGCTCGAGGATTGTCAAGTTTTGCTTTGACGGTTTCGTGCTTTGGTGAAGAAATTCCAGCAACCATCAAAAGCTTTCATCACAATCTCGAGCTTGCCACAACCATCAAACTCGAGCAGCCCGATTTGAGTTTTGATGATTTGCAAGAACTCGAGGATGCAGGCACGCTAACGGATGCCGAGAAACTCGAGTTTGAGGCGGACAAACCAGGTTTAGCCGAATTTTTTGGGAGAAGCACGGATGAATAACACGCTGAATGATATTTTGGTGGTTAAATACGGCGGCAACGCCATGAAGACGCTCGAGTTACGCCGTGCCGTCGCCAGCGAAATTGCCCTGTTGCGCCGCACCCGCCCTGTGGTCGTCGTCCACGGCGGCGGACCCGTGATCGAAGCAAACTTAAAACGCCTCGGCATCGAAAGCCATTTCTTGCGCGGGTTGCGCGTCACCACGCCCGAAGCGCTCGAGGTGATCGAATCGAGCCTGACCAAACTCTCCAAAGAACTATCCCAAGACATTGGCAACAGCCTCGGTTTGACCGGACGCGACTCGAATTTGCTGGTCGGCGTGCCGCTCGAGCCAGAATTTGGACGGGTCGGACGTGTGGAAACGGTCAACACGGAATTGATTCACAAAATTCTCGAGGCTGGTTTTACGCCCGTGATCGGTTGCATTGCCGTGGATGAGGCTGGCGAACCCTTAAATGTCAATGCCGACTGGGCGGCTGGCGCTGTAGCAGGTGCGCTCGGCTCGAGTATCGTTTTCTTGACCGACGTGCCAGGGGTCATGCGCGACAAGGACGATTCCAGTACCCTCGCGTCTAACCTCAATGCGCTCGAGACTCGAAACTGGATCGACCAGGGCATTATTGCCGGCGGCATGATTCCCAAAGTTGAGGCGGCACTGTACGCCATCGAGCGCGGCGCAAAAACCGCCACCATCGCCTCTGGAATGCAGGCTGGCGTGCTCGAGCGAGCCGCGAATGGTACGGCAGGAACGACGTTACGCGCATGAACGCCAATTTCCGCATTGGTTACGGCGAGGACGCCCACCGCCTCGAGCCTGGACGAGCGCTGGTGATCGCTGGCATCACCGTACCGGACTCGCCCGTTGGCGCGGTGGCGCATTCCGACGGCGATGTGGTCTTGCACACGGTCAGTGATGCACTGCTCTCGAGTTTGGCGCTTGGCGACATTGGAAAATTCTTTCCAGACACCTCCCCAGAATGGAAGGGCATGGACTCGAGCATCATCTTGCAGACGGCACTCGAGAAAGTGCAGTCCCTGGGTTGGGAGATCGTGAATTTGGCGCTGGTGGTGACGCTCGACAAGCCCAAACTTGGTGCACTGCGCGATGCAATGGCGTCAAATCTTGCCCAGCTCCTCAAGTTAAAGCCCGAAAATGTCGGGATCGGGTTTAAAACCTCCGAAGGACTTGCGCCAAACCATATTCAAGCCAGGGCGACCGTCTTGCTCGAGAAACGCCCCTAAAACTCGAGCTTGTTTTCAGGAGCGCCACGGCAGCCACATGCCTTCTTCATTGGGCAGCGCATGTCCAGCAGTTTTGAGGGCAATTAAAATTTGTCCCCGGTGGTGCGCCTCGTGCACCAGCATGTGAATCAAAAAACCGCCCACGCTTTCATGCGGGAGTTTGCCTGTGCTGGTGGCAAGCTCTGCCGTCTCGAGGGCTGTATCTCGAGTTTGCGTCATGACCGATTTGATACGATCAAGGTTGGTTTCGGCATCGAACATGCCCGTGCTGGGGTCGTAATTGGAGTACAGATCAGGTAAGCCTTCTAACCTGTCACCCTTGAGTTTCGTGCCCCAGCTTTTAATACATTCGGTCATGTGCGCGAGGTGTTGCGCCGTGCTGTACCCACCGCCAGGCGTCACTGCCTCGAGCATGGGTGGGGTAAGGTGCGCCAGCAGTTCATTGTTGACGGCGTTGTTGGCAGCCCAGGCTTTGCTGATCTCAATATGAATCATGATGCTCCTTTGTTTTGTTATTAACGTAATAAATCTAAACCATTTCGCTAATTTTCGCAACGGATACAGGTCAACCGCAAAGTCCAAATGTTGCCTGTTTTTTACAGAAGCATTCGTATTCTGGCAGGCGCAGCAAGCAGCGCCCCTACAAAAAATCATGTCTGGTAGGGGTGAATCTTGTGTTCACCCTTGCAATGGGAAGATATCAAATCATTGTCTGATGTATTGGATTATGACTTTGTAGTTCTTGTCATTAGAAGTCTCGACCTTGACCACTCGAGATTTTCTTTGTACACTCCTTAAGCCTGCCAAGGGCTGATGAAATTTCATCGGCTTGAGACAAACCGTTAAACCCGTGTTGGGGAATCGTCTAACGGCAGGACTGCGGTCTTTGGATCCGCCAATCAAGGTTCGAATCCTTGTTCCCCAGCCAGAGCAAAAACGCCCGCAAGGGCGTTTTTTGTTTACACCAGCAGCTTTGATTCCAAAAACGCCTGCCAGGTTTCGGGCAGGTACTCGCCAACCTCCAAAAAACGGTTTTTGAAGCCCTCGTACTCGCGGTTGATGCTCGAGATTGGACTGCTTAAGGTTAAAGCTTGCAAACTGGCATGAATGGTCGCAAGGTCGTACGGGTCAACCTCGAGCAGAATTTTGGAAAGTCGAATCACCTCTTTGGGTTGACCCGCCAGTTTGGAGATGCGTGTCTGCAAGGCAAAATGAATGGCGTTGCGAACCTGATCGTCGGAACGCTCGAGCATCAAACCGTTCAGGTACGACCCACGCCAAAGCTGGGTGTCAAAATGCTCCAGAAACACTTCGGCATCAGATTGAAGGCTGCCAAGGGCATAACCTTTCAGGGTGGTTTGAATGGTCTGCTGTCCAAAAATCGAGCGCACTTGACGCACGACCTCTTTTAGGGACGAATAACCTCGGATTTCGTCGCCATCGGGGTACAAGACCTCAAGCAACTCGAGTTTGCTGGTTTCACTGCGTCCCGCAATTCGAGCCTCGAGCAAAACTGCCAGCAATTCCTGGCGTTTGCGTCCCTTGACTGGGGTTTTGATGCCGTCCAGATCAATTTGAATTGTGCCCAGCACCTCCAACATGGCGCTCGGGTTTTTGGTTGTGGTTTGACTGGCGTCCTCGAGTTCTGGAAAAAGTCGCCCAATCAGTTTTAAACCATTTTGCAAATCGTGTTGTTCAAACCAAACTTTTCTGACCCGCACCCGGTCAAGGTTATTGGTCAGCCGATCCAATTCCAGACCAAACATCTGTGCCCCAATGGCATCACCCAGTTTTTGCGCCTCGAGTTCCAAGTCGTGCAACATTGCGCCAGCGCCAGGGTCGCCAAGTTGAACCAGGGCGTATGCCTCGACCGCCCGAAATTGTTGACTCAAGGCGGGTAACTTAAATTGCTCACTTTGGCTTAAACCCTCTTTGGCAATCATTAAAGCTTGTCTGGCATCGCCCGCCCAACTTTGCGCCAAGCCCAAAATTGCCAAACCCTGCAATTCTTGACGCAGATTGCCAGTTTTTTTAGCGCACTCGAGCGCCGCCCAGGCGTGCTTTAAAGCCAAAATGCCGCCGTAAGCGGGTCGCCAATCGCGGTAAAGTTTTTCAAAAGCGCTCTCGCAATCCAGCAAATACACACTTGCGTCCGTCCGCACCAAAACCGCATGAGCCTCGAGCAGCATCGCCTCGGCTTGTTCATACTCGCCGTGGTCGGTCAGAGCGCCAGCATAAGCCACCTGGGCGATCACATAGGCGGTGCTGTCGCCCAGTTCGCGGCAAATGCGTAGCGCCTCCAAAAGACAATTCATGCGCTCAAAGTAACGCCCAAGGTACTCGAGCGCCAGGGCGCGGTTGAACACGGCGGCGTCCATCAGGCGTAAATCCGAAATCTCGGACGCCATTTGATAAACGCGTTGGTTGAGTTGATCCATGCGTTCAAAATCGTTCTTGAAATACGCCACCACCCCTGCGGCTTTGAACAACACCAGTTGATCGTTATGGCTTAAATCCCGTTTCAGTTGCGGGGCAAGCAATTGTTCTGCCTCCTCGGTTCTGCCAAGGCTGGCAAGCGAAACCACCACCCGGTGAAGCGTGTTGGCGTCGGCATCCACCAGTAAATCTGGGTGTTGTTCTAAAATCTCGAGCGCCCCGCTATGGTTGCCGGCAATCGAACGAAGTTGCAAACGCCGTGCCAGCCACAAGGGACTGGCTTGCTCGGTGGGGGTCAGGCGTTCCAGGTTGCGTTCGGCTTGCATACCCTGCAACTGCACCGCCTGCAATTCGGCAATCAAAAAAATGGCGTCGCTCCTGAACTGCATTGAGCTGCTGGCAATTTCTGCCAGCAGCATGGCTTGGAGGACATCGCTGTGCCTTAAGCCCAGCGCGGCTTGAAACGCGAAACTGGCACGGATTTCACCGACTCCAAAAGCACTCGCCTCCGCCAAAAAACGACTCGCCTGAACAGGACGACTGGCGGCTCGAGCGCTGTTCGCGGCGCGTTGCAGCAAATCGATGGCTGTTTCGGCTGGCAGCTCTGCTGGCTGTGAGTGGGACACACTCACAGCGGCTTACGTGATCGCCAGTTCGTGCGACATGGTGACAGTGCAGTATTATCACTTACAAAACATAGGCCTTTAGTTGAAATCATTTTATGCAGGGTATTCTCACAAGATGGCTGTTGGTGTTGCAGGGCAGTGATGAGGATTCAGACATTGTGAGGATCAGTGAGGAGGAGGAGGTCGGTCACATGTTAAACCAGAATCAGCCCTCGGTGACTGCAGCCTTGGAGCGGCCGGCGGATGATCTGGCAGAGCCTCAACAACAGCCTGGGGAAGAGCCTTCACAGCTAGAGCTACAGCTTGACGGGTCAACTGCGGCATCTGATAGCTCCCTGCCAGAGTCTTTTTGTATTCCTGTCATCTCCACCGAGCTGGTTGCTGACGATGTCACAACAAATTCTCAAAACTTCGCGGCAGCAGATCTTGGTGCAGCCCGTGAGGCCTGTTCCAATCAAATCAACGTTGTTGATAGCGAGAATTTAATCAGCTTTGATACCTCAGAGGAACGCAAGCATCCTTTGATCCGTGTAACACCGGAAGAGGACGAATCGGAGCACGGCTATCCTGAAAATCCGGAGAATTATGCATTTGATGTTTTTAACGAAGATCAAGCTGAGGGTCTTGACCTAGTCACGGCCTCGATGCTTGCTGATTCAGAGGACGCTTACTCAGAGCTCAGAATGCTGATAGCCGTGGACAATTCTCAATCCTGTGGCCTCAAAGCAGCGGAAGATCTCCTGAAACACGGATCTGATTCTAATTTGATGAATCTTGATGCGGACATTGACTCGGAATCTGTTAGTCAGTCAAATTTTGAGAAAGTTGGTTTCGTGGGTGGATCACTTTTTGAGAAAACAGATGGATTGAGTGTTGGAGAACGTGTAAAAGTGACATCGAAGGAAAAGGTTGCTGAGACTGATTTGAAGGAGCACTGTAAAAAACATACGAATAGTTCGGGTGATGGCTGCAAGCAGAACAAAAATTGTTTGTGTGAATGCCCTGGTTCGTTTTCGAAAGCAGGCAAGTGTGCATTTTTTTCTTATTTTTTTTTAGTGCTGTCACTGCTGTGCCATTTTACACAAATTTTGACTCTACACTTCGAGTTAACTTCTTAATTTTTTACTTTCGTTTTTTTTGTTCATCTCTCGAGTCAATTTCGTAACTTAGAAGTACCGTACCGGTACTATTTTTGATCATTTTGAAAACGGGTAAAAATTTTTATTGCCTTGTATAAATTATGGTTTAGTACTTAAATTTAACTTGACAAATGGTGCATGAGTCGAATCACTGAATGTAACTTGCGTGTGTTTTGAGCATTCCTTATACGATATTAAATAAATTAAACGTGACCATTTACTTAATATATATATGCATATTGTTTTGTATACGGTATGTTTGATAGTATTATTGATCTGCTCATAATTGACCTAGCCATGATTTATAGTATTTCCTGAGGTGTAAATTCTATGTTCAATCCAAGTCTGAGGCTCAACCATGAATCTTTCATAATCATGGAATTTTACAATGATAATTTACAGACTACAGTTCGCTGTTCAAGTTTCAAATACAACTTCACCGTTTGGGCTATTTTAAATATGACTTCTGTGTTTATGTGGGCAATTTTAAATATGACTTCTCTGTTTAGGATGTTTTCAAATGTCAATTTTGTGTGAACGTTTAACCCTTTAACTGACGACTGTCGCAATTGAGATGATGCATCAGATTCGAACATGTTTGTTAACTTTCTTCTGCGCACTTTTTCTATTTGTCTGCAGCATAAAATGCACCGCCGGCGGGGCGTCCGACCGCCGGCGAGTGGTCACCCACCGGCGGTGCATTTTATGCTGTAGACAAATGGAAAAATTGTGCAGAAAAAGTTAACAAGCATCGTCTCGATAGCGACAGCCGGGAGTTAAAGAGTTAAATATTTGTGTAGCTGGATTGATGCGACGTGACGCTCTTATGTTACTTGTAGATGTTGGTGAAATGGAACAGATAGTGCAGAGACGTGAGGAAACGAATAAATTATATCCAGACTTGATTATATGCATGATCAGCGCTGCTTGCATCATTCTCTTCTTTACCAGCTACAGTCTCGTCTGCGGTAGGTAGTCCATACTGTTTGTTTCTCATTTGAATCTATTATGTTTGAAGCATTTTTTCCGGGGCGGCCGCCCGCCGGCGGTGCATCTTATGCTGCAGACAAATAGAAAAAGTGCGCAGAA
>JANLWR010000426.1:0-7076 GCA_031364625.1 Deinococcales bacterium
GAAAATTTTGTGACTAAAACTCTGAGATGGATTTATCGATCTGTTCCTCAAGAGTCCGATTTTGGAGTTGATGGATATGTTGACGTTGTTGTGGATAATAAAGTTACTGGACGTAGTATTGCAGTTCAGATAAAATGTGGCGATTCATATATAAATAAAAAAACAAAAATAGGAGTAAAGTATGAAGGTGAAAATAAACATTTAAATTATTATGCGAATTTACATTGTCCTGTGCTTTTAATTGTTTTTAGTAGTGACCTAAAGCAATCTTTTTGGAGAGAATTTGATTTAAGTATTACTAATTCTGGAAAATCTGGGTGGTGGATCGAAATTTCAAGAAAAAACATTCTAAGTCATGAAATTGTTATAGATTGGCTTAAAATTGCTGGTGATATAACTGACTATTCAGATGAACTAAAAATTCAATGGGCGATGGATGATGCACTTAAAGAATCTAGCTTTATGTTGCTTTCAATTCCAAAATCTGAAGTTTTACAATGTAAATTTGACCGTGTTGAAGGCATAATAAAGAAAATATCAAAAAATTACGATTTTCTTGTAACTAAAAGAAATGGATTTGATATTTTCTTTCCAGATTATGATGATGATCCAAGAGAATTATATGAAATTCAGGAAATTAGAAATTGGTTTAAGAAAAGTATTGAAATTGGTATTCCTTGGCTTTACTTTTTATCTTTAAATAGTTTAATGAGTGGGTTAAAATTGTTGATTTATTGCACTTGTGAATATGAAATTTCTAAAATTACAGAAGAAAAACACATTTTATTGATTGAAAGCACTGCCATTGCAGACTGTTTGAGGAAAAATTTTAAGATACTTAACTTTTTTACTAACAAAAATGAAATTTCGGAAGATTTAAATAAAGAGATTTCGGAGAAAATATCTAATTTTACTAAGGAAAACTTTTCCTAACTAGAAAATAGAGTAAATAGTTTAACCATAAATAGCCAGATTAGTCGTTTTGATAATTTAAAGTCTAGTTATTTGGAATTTTTAAATCTTTAACACCACTTCCTTCACCAAGTGGCGCGAACAAGAAATTCAAATCCTCTTTCGTCAACACCATTCTCGAGCTTTAAGTTGAAACAACCGCTTGATTCGCTGGTTTTTTCGCAGTGCGTTTTTTGGTATCAACCGCTTTTTTTACTGGCATGATTTCCAACGGTAATTCCTTGATGCCACGCTCTCGAGCGATTTGCATAAAGCCTTGACGTGTAATTTTTTCGGCAAGACCATTGCGGTCAAAGTCAATCATCGCCAGAATTTGAAGACCTGGCTCGAATTGTTGGGCGCTTGGTGGAAGGCTGTAAGCGCCAAGACGACCTGCTTTTCTGTACGAGGCGACAATGGTGTTTCCATAACGGTAAAACTCTGTTTTGATGGTGCTCATTTTCTCACCTCGTTGTTTAGAATTGATTGCCATGTGTCAGCATAAAGCTCTTCGGTGGTTCTAACAAGGCTATCGTACACTTTCGTTTCAGATTCATTCAGTTCTTTTTTGGTGCTTAACATTCTGCGAATCTCGTAAATACGATGTTCAATTGCGTCCAGTTCGTCTATGGCTAAATGAACGATTTTAAGCTCTGCAATGTGACCATCCGCTATTTCGACATGAAATTGCAAATCTCGGTAGCCGCTTTTTTCTGGTGTTTCAAAGCGGTCATTGAATCCTTGTACCGTAAAATGTTCGGGGACATATTGGGCAATTTCGTAGATTCGTTTTAATGTTGGAGCAATGATTTTACCACCTAAGAAATCCAGGGGGATCTTTGTTCTGCTCGATCCATTCTCAAAAATGTAGGCTTTCTCGAGAATTCGGGCAGGGTTTTTGACACCGTTGCCGGATCGGCATTTGCAGTTCAGGTCTTCTTGATTGACGACTGCCGTAAAAGATGTGACCTTTTCTGAAAATGAAACTGCCAAACCGAGCGCAGTGTGGTACGCGATAACCAAGTCATCGGCTTGAATCGGTCTGAGATTCTGGAAACGTTTTTGAAGTCGCTCTCGAATTTGTATTTGAGGTTTGGGAAGATCAGGTATTTTTGTGCGTTTCTTTGCTGCCATAAAAAATCCTAGCACGTGTTTCACAGCCTCGAGATTCTAAATCAATTTTAGAATCTCGGGTGTTTGGCTTTCAAATTTTCGGTTTGGTTTCGCTCGAGTCCCCCAACGGCGCGAACAAGAAATTCAAATCCTCATTCGTCAGCGCTGTGCTCGAGGCAAGCCCACCCTCGAGAATCCCGCGTGCCAGTTCGGCTTTCCTTTCTTGCAGCAGCAAGATTTTTTCTTCCAAGCTGCCTTCGGCAATCAGTTTGTACACGAACACGGGTTTGTCCTGCCCAATACGGTGGGCGCGGTCTGTGGCTTGGTTCTCGGCGGCTGGATTCCACCACGGGTCAAAGTGAATCACGGTGTCGGCGGCGGTCAGGTTTAAGCCCACGCCGCCAGCTTTTAAGCTGATCAAAAAGACTTTGTTGTCGCCCAATTGAAACGAATCAATCTGATGCGGACGGTCTTTGGTTTCGCCGGTCAACTTCGAGTACGGCACGTTCATGTCTTTCAGCTCAAGCTCGAGCAAGCCCAAAAGCGTCGCAAATTGCGAGAAGATCAAGACCTTGCGTCCTTCCTCGAGCATTTGCGGCAGGTTTTCTTGCAACCATTCGAGTTTGGCGCTGTTGGTGGCTTTTCTGGCGGCTTCGAGTTTTAAAAGCCTCGGGTCGCAGCAGGCTTGGCGCAACTTTAAAAGCGCATCCAGGATCATGATTTGGCTTTTCGCCAAGCCTTTTTTCATGATCTCTTCGCGCACCTTGTCGCTCATGCTGGTGCGCAAGGTTTCGTAAAGGTCGCGTTGTGAGCCTTCAAGCTCGAGGCGTTCGATGATCTCGGTTTTGGCGGGCAGTTCCGACGCGACCAGGGCTTTGCTGCGGCGAAGCAAAAACGGTTTGATCCGCGTTGCAAGCGCGTTGCGGCGCAGGTTATCACCCTTTTTTTCAATCGGGTTTCGGTAAAATTCTTTAAAACTTTTCTCGTCGCCCAAAAATCCTGGCATTAAAAAATGAAACAAACTCCAAAGTTCGCCAAGGTGATTCTCGAGCGGCGTACCCGTCAGGCACAAACGGTGGTTGGCTTTGAGGCTGGCAATGGTTTTGGCAGCACCACTTTTGGCGTTCTTGATGTTTTGCGCCTCGTCCAGCACCAGCATGTGGTATTTGTGTTTTTTTAGATGCTCGAGGTCACGCAGCACGAGCGGGTAGGTGGTTAACACCAAGTCAAACTCACCGATTCTGGCAAAGTCGTCAAAGCGTCCTGTGCCGTGCAACACAAGCACTTTCAGGTTTGGGGTGAAGCGCTCTGACTCGAGCCGCCAGTTGGTCATCAGGCTGGTTGGCGCGATGACCAGGATCGGCAGTTTGGCGCGTTTTTCTTGTTTCTCGAGCGCAAAATGTGCCAGGGCTTGCACGGTTTTGCCCAAGCCCATGTCGTCGGCGAGAATCCCGCCGAGTTCGTTTTCGCGCAGGAATTGCAACCAACTCAAGCCTTGCAATTGATAATGGCGCAAATCTGCGGTCAGTGATTTGGGAACGTCCACGGTTTTGATGCCGTCGAAATTCTGTAATTTCCTGCCCAGGTCGAGCATTTTCTTGTCACCGAACCAGCGCAATTCCAAACTTTTCTCGAGTTCGGCGAGGCGTGCGGCATCGAGCATCGGCAGGCGCAATTTTTCGTCGGTCAGTTTGTTGCCCATGTACAACTCGAGCAGCACACCAAGAATGGCGCGAACTCGGGCGATTGGCAGTTGCAGCAAGCGTCCGTCTGGCAGTTTGGGGTAGAACATGGTGTTGTCGGGCAGTTTCTCGAGTTGTTCGCTGGAAAGTGTGGCGGTGTTGTCGCGCAGCAGTTGCACCAACAGCGGAATCAAACTGACGCGGTTTTTGTCCACGATCACGCCAAGCTCGAGTCCGAACCAGCCCGCGCCGTCTTCGAGATCGCCGTAAAATTCGCTGGCTTGGGCGATGTTAAACCTGAAACTGGTGTCGTATTCGACCTTCCAACCCAGGTTTTTCAGACGTGGCATTTCGTCGGTCACGAATTTGAGCCAGTCTGGATCGCGGGCGGTTTTCGGGTCGCCCAGAATCGCCAGGTGATTTTCGCGCCCTGGGGACATCCAGTACGACGGCACGACCCTCGAGATGCCGACAAAACCAAACGCCTGCAAACTTTTTAAGGCGCTGAGTTCGGTGCGCTCGTCCCTGGCGCTGGAATACAGCACGCCGTCACGGAAGATTTTCAAACTGTTACCGTCGCGGGGCATTACCCGAGTGCCACCGTATTCAAACTCGAGGGTGAGTGACTCGAGGTTTTTGTTTAAGCCCGACCAGTCGAATTTGACTTGATTGGAAAAGAGTTTAATGATTGGTACGCAAGGCTCGTTGCTGATTCGTTCTTCAAACACCCTTGGTGTGGGCAGCGTGCCTTTGTACTTGGCATCGAACTGGCTTAAGAATGCGGGTACAAGTTCTGGTTTTAAGGCGGGAACAGCCAAAAAAGTTTTTGCCACGCGGTTGGGAATGCCGGTCTCGAGTACGCCAAGTTCATGGCTTGGAACGTCCACAAACCACGGTGGCGAGAACGGCAACTCGAGGGTCGCGCTCGTCTCGGCTTCAAAGCCTCCGCGTTGTACACCTCGAGCGTCCACGCGCCACAAAGCTCTGGCGGCACGGGCAGCACCGAGTTTGAAGGCTTCGCCCTTGACTTCGTGCCAGTAACAACGCCCAGTCTCAAGCAGTTTTTTAATAAATTCCTGGGTTAACGGTGCATCCTCGAGTGCGCCCGACGGCGCGTAACCCAGAGGGTCACGACACGCCATGTACATGCGCAAAAGTTCGGCATCGCGCTGGGCGTAAGCGGGCAAATTGTCAAAACGCCCCTTAAACTCGAAGGGTTTGAGTTCGCCCAAACCCGACTTGTTCAGTCTCGCGCCAATAAACTCTACGGTCACGCTGGTGATGTTGTTGCGCGAGGTGTTCAAATCGAGCACAAATAACATGGTGTGCTTGAAGTTCGCATCATCGTGTTCAGGTTGAGTGTCGTGCTCGAGTTTGCCAAACCAGGTTTTGATTTCGTTCGGCAGTGGTTCGGTTTTTGGTGTGTTGCCCGTGTTAAAACCGCGTTGAATGATATTCGCACCAATTAAATCTTGTAAATTCGGGGTTTTTAATGACTGTTGCGATTTCTGATTTTTAAGTTCAATTGGAGGTGCTAACTCGTCCATTTCAACAGGCTCAATTGCAGCTTGATACGCCAGAATCTCGAGCAGTACAGCCGCCGAGTGCTTGCATTCAATCCCGACTGGGCAGGTGCATTCATCATCGAGGGTGAACGCACCGTTGTCTTCGTAGACGGAAATACTTTGCTCGTACAATTCGCCGTTCGAGCCGCGAACAAAGCCCACGATCAGACCATCATCGGTCATTTTGGCACTTTTGACTTTATTTTCGGCACGAATTTTTCGCGCCCTGGTCAAAACCGCGCTGGTGAAAAAATCATTCATGTCTTTTTTGGTGAACTCCATACAAACTCGAGTTTACCGTGTTGCATGAAAAGCACCAAAGGCTAAAAGCCTCATTTTGGTTTTTAAAGATCGAGCAATCTCCAAAATTGCTTGTATGCCACCTGCCAAGGACTGGCGTCTCGAGGTTTGAATGCGCGTAAGTCAAACGAATTTCGCACCACCTGACGCAATTCAGACCACTCGAGATCACCCGTTCCAACGGCTTGTACCAAAACATTGCCCGTCAAGGTCGCATCAATCGGACCTGCAATCACCCCCCGTTGCGTGGCGTTCGCCGTGAATTGATTGAGTAATTCCACTTGGCATCCACCGCCAACGACATGGATTCTTGGCACTCGAGATTCGCTGACATGTTCGAGTTTTTCAATCACGGTGCGGTATTTGAGTGCCAGACTCTCGAGGATGCAGCGCACGATTGCCGCTCGAGAGTCTGGAATGGTTTGATTTGTTTGGCGGCAGTAATCTTGCAGCCGTTCTGGCATGTCGTCTCCTGGCGCAAGAAACCGTGCATCGTCGGGGTCGATAAAACACAAAAATTCAGGACTTCGTTCAGCCTCGAGATACAGGTCGCTCCATTCGGGATTTCCCCAAGCCCGACGGCATTCTTGCAAAATCCACAAGCCCATGACGTTTTTCAGCAATCTACTCGTGCCGTTGACGCCCGCCTCATTCGTCAGATTCGCCTCGAGTGCCGCGCTCGAGATTACAGGTTCTTGCGTCTCGAGTCCCACAAGCGACCACGTGCCGCTCGAGATATACGCCGCGTTCGGTTCGGTCATTGGCACGCTGACCACCGCCGAAGCCGTGTCATGACTGCCTGGAGCGATCACACGGACATGCTCGAGGTTGGTCTCTCGTGCGATCTCGGGCAGCAAATTTCCGATCACGCTGCCCGCCTCGATAATCTTGGGCAGCATTGCGCTCGGAATCCCAAATTGCTCGAGCACCTCAAACGCCCAATCTCGGGTTTTTGGGTTGTAAAACTGCGTGGTGCTGGCATTCGTGCGTTCACAAGTTTTCACGCCGGTCAACCAAAAATGCAGCAAATCAGGCACGAGCAAAAAATGTTTTGCAGCCTCGAGCAAGTTTGGTGCATCACGTTTTAAAGCGATCAACTGGTACAACGTATTAAACGGCAAAAACTGCAAACCTGTCGCCTCAAACAACGATGCTCGAGACAAGGTTTTGAAAGCATTCTCCATCACGCCGTCCGTTCGCGCATCACGGTAGCCACGTACGCCGTCCAGCATCAAACCGTACCCGTCCAGCAAGGCAAAATCCACCGCCCAAGAATCCACGCCGACACTCGAGATTTTTAAGTTTCGCTCTTTTGCTCGAGCGGAAGCCAGTTTCAAACCCTGCAAAATCTCACGCCACAAGCCGATTACATCCCAGTACAAGCCGCCCTGAAGCGGCGTGACACTATTCCAAAAACGATGTACCACCTCAACCTCGAGTTTGTGATGCTCGAGAAACCCAAGCC
>JANLWR010000437.1:0-2791 GCA_031364625.1 Deinococcales bacterium
CCTAAAAAGTTGGTTGAAAACCAAAGCTCGAGCATCAAAAACCTTGTACAACTATCGGTTTCTCGAGCATCTTAGGAAGTTCACTTTCATAGTAACAAAATCATCCTATTGTCGCTTACAACTCGAGCGGCAATTCTCGAATACGTTTTTGCGTCAAGGCAAACACCGCATTCGCCACGGCTGCCCCAATCGGTCCTATCGCTGGTTCACCCATGCCGTAGGGCGTATCCCCACCCTCGAGAAAATTCACATCAATGCGCGGCGGGGTTTCTTTCAGGGTCAAAAGCGGGTACTGCTTAAAGTTTGCCTGCTCCACCATTCCGTCTTTCACGGTCAGTTTCTCGAGCAGCGTCGAACTTAATCCCATGACCACGCTGCCTTTGGCTTGCAGCGCGGCGTTGGCGGGGTTCACGACCAAACCCGCGTCTATCGAAACCGTCACGCGATGCACCACAATGCGTTTTTCAAAGATTGAAACTTCGGCAACTTGCGCCACCAGCGTTTTACCCAGGCTCGAGAATGCCACGCCTCGAGCGCGTCCCGATTCGGGTAGTGTTGCCCAGTCGGAACGGGTTTTGACATCCTCGAGCACCCGTTTTAAGCGTGCGCCGTCTTCGGTGGCTGGAACGTGTTTGAGCCTGAACTCGAGCGGGTCGGTTTTGGCGGCAAACGCCATCTCGTCCATGAAACTCTCGAGCGCGAAGGTGTTCGGGAAAATCCCCAGTCCGCGCCACGTGCCGGTTGGAATTGGCAGTTTGACGCGGTGGCTGCGAACGCGGTAATTGGCAATCTCGTAAGGCGAGAATAAGCCGCTGAGCACGCCAAAATCAAAGCCGATCAGGTTTTTGATGGGTTCGGGAATCGGAATCACCGAGAACAAAATATCGCCGCTCGCGGTGACTTGATCTAGCGCGTTAATCCGTCCATCATTGCCCAGGCTACCGCGCAGCCAGGTGTGCGATGGTGGGCGAAAAAAGCCGTGTTGAATGTCTTCTTCCCTTGTCCAGCCAACATGCACGGGCTTGCCCACGGCGTTCGATAACCGCACCGCCTCGAGCGCCGCACTTTGTGCACCCTTGCGTCCAAAGCTGCCACCCATTTGCATTGGGTACACCACGATCTCGCGTTTTTCGCCGCCAACGACGGCTTGCACGCCTTTCATGTCGCTCGAGGTGGATTGGGTCGGAACCCAAAGCTCGATCTTGCTGGCTTGCACGTGCGCCATCGCATTTAAAGGCTCGAGGTGGGCATGGGCGGCAAAAGGCGTGCGGTATTCGGCGCTGACTTGAGTGCCTGTTTGAATGCCCGCATCAACATTGCCGCGTTTTTTGATGACAACGCCCTCACCGTCTCGAGCCGTGACCAACGCTTCAATTTCGCTTTGACCCATGCTCGTACCGCCGTCCCACTCGAGGTTCAAGAATTTCAGAGCCTCTCGAGCGCGGGTGCGGGTGTCTGCGACCACACCCGCGAAGTTGGCTTTGAGGTCAATCACAATTTGTTTCACGCCTGGTTGATTCGCTGCTTCTCCCGCACTGGCACTTTTTAGGGTCGCGCCGTAACGCGGCGCTCGGGCGACAGCGCCGTACAGCATGTCTGGAACTCGAGCGTCATAACCATAAACAGGTTGTCCCAACAGTTTGGCGCGAACATCCACGCGTGGAGCATTAAGCCCAATGCTGGTGAAGGCTTTGCGGGCTTTGAGGTTTGGTTTTTCTTTTGGTACATCCCATTCGGTTTGCTTGGCAGCCACGATCTGCCCGTAAGTCAATTTTTTGCTGACGTTCTGCCGCGCAAAACACTCGCCGCGCAACGCCACAATATCAACAACACCGACCGAAAGTTGTTTTGCCGCCTCGAGTTTCAACATTTCGCGCATGGTGGCGGCGGCTTCACGAAGCGGCGTGAACAAATCTTGCACCGAGGTACTGCCGCCCGTGAACATGATGTTGGGATCAAAGCCTTTGCTCGAATCGGCTTGACGCACCTCGAGTTGCTTCCAGTCCACCTCGAGTTCTTCGGCGGCAATTTGCGCCAGCGCACTGTGAATGCCTTGTCCCATCTCAAATTTCGGCGCGTAAAAAACCATGCTGTTGTCGAGTTTCAGTTCAAACCAGAGGTTCGGGGCAGGCATTTTGCCACCCCGAGAAGCGCCAGATTTTTCGATGGCGTCCACCATTGCTGGACGACCCTCGTTCAAACCAAAATAGCCACCGACCGCCAGCACGCCGAGGCTGCCCGTGCCGATCAAAAAGCGGCGGCGCGTCATCTTCCAGCGTTGCTCTGGAGTGAGTGGTGCTTTTTTGGCTTTCATGACCGCCCCCCCGCAATTTCGGCGGCTCGAGTCACGTTCTGGCGAATGCTGTTGTAACCGCCGCAACGGCAGTAGTTTTCGTTCATGGCGTTGTCAATCTGTTCCGAGTTGGGGTTCGGGTTGTTCTCGAGTAACGCCACCGCGTTCATGATGTGACCGCTCATGCACCAGCAGCACTGCAATGGATTCTCGAGAAAGGCGGCTTGCACGGGGTGAAGCTCGAGTTTATCGCCCTCACCTTTTGCCAGCCCTTCGAGGGTCGTGATTTTCTTGCCCACAGCGTCGGCAGTGGGTGTTTGACAGGATCGCTTTGGCACGCCGTCAATCAAGACATTGCACGAGCCGCAGACGCCAACGCCGCAACCGTAACGCGTTCCAGCCAGTCCGAGTGTGTCACGCAGCACCCAAACCAGCATTTCAGAGGCTTGAAAATCTGGAACATCCCAAGAACGTTGGTTAATCTCGAGTTTGAGCATG
>JANLWR010000444.1:0-9448 GCA_031364625.1 Deinococcales bacterium
GACCGCCATCAAAGACCACGTGGCGTTTTATGCCGCTCGAGTGGCGCTGTTCGAGGGTGACGGTTGTTTTGTGAATGGCGAACGGGTTGTACCGCAACCTGGCAATTTTTATGGCGGTTGGATCACCAGTGACGTTGTTGGTCCGTTTAAGGGTGAGGCTGGCACTTGGGGTTGGTGAGGCTCGAGACATGAAAAAACCGTCAGGCGCAATGCTTGACGGTTTTTAAAATTCTGGGGATTTACGCGGCTTTGGCGGCAGCGTTGACTTTATTGATGGCTTTCATCAAACGGCTCTTTTTACGGGCTGCGGAGCGTTTATGAAGCGTGCTGCCTTTGGCGGCTTTGTCGATCAGGCTCTCGGCTTTGCGTCCCAATGCTACAGCGTCAGTGGCGGCTTCGGTGGCGGCGACGAGTGCTTTTTTAGAAAAGGTTTTGATGGTGCTCTTTAGGGCGCGGTTGATGGCGCGGTGCTTCAAGCTTTGACGGTGACGCTTTTGTTGGCTTTCACCACGACGTTTGCTTTTCTCGGTTTTGCGTGCTTTACGGTTCTTGGGTTTAACGTCTGCCATGTTTCTCTTCTCAACCCGTTTGGGTTTGCGGACAAAACCTTCTGCCCGAAGCGCCGAGTCAGTGTCTCTGACTCGCGCAATGCGTTTTTGACGCACGTCGCATTCGTAAAAATGCAGCTTCTCCCGCTTGGGAGCTTTGGAACTGTATCACAGCTTCTGGGTTTTGACCAGAGGGGTTTTACATTTTTTCGCGCTCGAGCTTCGCCAGCACGAGTTTCTCGAGGTTGCGAATCAATTTGGTGTGGGGCATGGATTTTTCGCTGATGGGTTTAACCAGCACGGTGTACATGCCAGCGATGTTCGCGCCGAGCACGTCGGTAAAAATTTGATCGCCGACCATTGCCACCTGATTTGTAGGCAATCTAAGTTCTCGACAGGCGCGTTGAAAGGCACTGGGAATCGGTTTTCCTGCCATCCGAAAGCCTAAAATCCCAACAAACTCGAGCTTGAACAGTTCACAAAACTCGAGGATTCGTTTTGAATGACCGTTTGACACCACTCGAATTGGGATGTTGACTTCTCTGAATGGTTCAAGCCAAGCCCGGATTTGAGCTTCGTTGCCAGGCAGGTGCGTTGGGGCAAGCGTGTTGTCAATGTCGAGCGCCAAGCCTTTTAAGTTGCGGTCGGCTAACCATGTTGGTGTGATTTCAAAAGCGCTCTCGAGTCGGGCTTTCGGGGTCAAGAATTTTAACCAGAGCGGTGCAGCTCGGGCGCTCACGGTTTGACCCGGTTGGCAATGATTGACCACATTCGACCTGTTTTGCCCGCGTCGCGGCGGTACGAAAAAAATTCTGCGTTGGTGCTGCACGCGCTCGATTGCCAAATCTGGTTTTTGGTAACACCGCAAGCCTCGAGCAACCAGGCGTTGGCGGCGCTCAAATCGAGTTTCCAAAGGGTATCTGAAGGCTCAAAGATGGTTTGGGGAAAACCAGCGTTTAAAAATTGTTCACGCACCTCGAGTCCGACGCTGTAATGCTTAACACAAATCCCGGGTCCTATGGCTGCTTTTATATATTCGAGGTTCGCGCCAAGTTCGAGCATTTTTAGAATGGTGTTCTCGAGGATTTTGCCAGCCGTGCCGCGCCAACCGCAGTGTGCCGCCCCGACCACGCCGTTCACGGCATCCTCGAGCAGCACGGGGTAGCAATCGGCGGTTTCGATGACCAAAACAACATTGGCTTTGGCTGTAATGAGCGCATCGCCCTCCATCACCGTGCCTGGAACGGCTTGAACAACCTTGCTCGAGTGAATTTGATTGAGCCGTGCCACCGATTCCAGATTTAAACCAAGTTTGCTCAGGGCGTGCAGGCGATTCTCGAGTACCAGATTGGGATTATCTCCAACGCGTTCGGACAGGTTTAAACCAGCAAAATCACCCGTGCTCGAGCCGCCAGTGCGGGTCGAAAAGCCGTGAACGTTGGACAGATTTGGGGCGAACAACCACATGGACTTCAGTCTACCCGAGTCTTCAATGAATTTCGGGCGCTGGATTGAGGTCTGTGCGCAAAAACATCCAAGTAGAGTTTTGTTTCGTTCTCGAGCGACTTTTTGAGCCTTGAATGCTTTATTTTGCTGATTTCAGGCATCAATTGATCGGGTATCTTGAGACTGACAAGCCAAAAAACCACACCAGTCGATAGGATTCTTTGCTAGACTGGGTTCTTAATGAAACATTACTGGCAAGTCAATCTTTTATTTGCGTTCTTTACGGGCTTTGAGGCTGTTCAAAAGGGGAGGCTAGATCAAATCTGTTTGGATTTGAAATCCGGCTCGAGTCTGATTTCGGGGGAACATCATGGATGAAAACATTACACCGTTAGCCAAGAAGCTGGCGGAAGAGAACTCTATTGATTGGCGTTTTATCAGGGGAACAGGTCCTGCCGGCAAGGTCATTGAACGTGATATCTTAAGTTACTTGGCACGAATCATGTCTGGCGAATTGGATTTGCCCGCCATGCCAGATGCCTCAGAGCCTGCCGGACCTGCTGCGGGTAGTCCTCACATGCCCGACATGGGACAAGTCGCCAATTTTGACCTGATGAGCGCCAGCATGGCAAAAGAGGGTGTTGATTTAAACTCGATGCTCGGTGATTTCGGTACACCCGCCGCTCAAACGCCAGTCTCACCGCCAGTTCCAGAGTATGACTTTTCAATGCCAATCACCCCAGTCTCGAGCGTCACCGACGATGTGGTGATCTCGAGTCAGGTTGCTGCCGTTGTTATGCCTGAAATTGCTGTGCCTGAAATTGCTGTGCTTGAAATTGCTGTGCCAAGTTCCAAAGCCCTGGAAGCCGACGATGCCGTATTCGAGTTTGATCTTGACGACATTGACGACGTTGAACCAGTTTCCAGCCTGCACAACCCAGATTTGTTCCCTGGTGAAATCGCAACGCCTGTTATTGCCAGCCCAAGCTCGAGCCTGAGTGAAGACCACATCATGACCGTGACCGATGACCTAGACGACGTGGTTGTACCGTCCGATGAAGTCACGCTCAGCTCGGGGCATGACGATATTGCGGTGCATGTCAGTGGCGAATTTGAACCCGTGCCCGATCCGCTCGAGAATCTGCCATTCGAGTTGGATGCCCAAAACCATTACGAATCGGTGCAAACCTTAATTGTCGAAGATGCGATTTTGACCCCAGAACCTGAATTGGTGGTCGATGAGATCGAAACGCCAGTGGTTCATCACGAACCCGCAAGTGTCTCGCTCGAGGGTCTGGCAGCCGTTGGTGCTGGTGTGCTTGGTGCTGGTGCGTTACATGCGTCCGTTGCGAACGATCTCGAGTTTGAAATGCCCGTTGTCGTTGAACCCGTGGTCGTTGAACCCGTGGTCGTTGAACCTGTTGTCGCACTCGAGCCTGAACCAATTCATGTACCCGAACCTGTGGTTGTACCAGTCATGACTGAGCCGATGATCGCACATTTTGATCCCGAACCCGTTCATGTCGAGCCTGAAACTGTGGTTGAGTTTGAGCCTGAAACTGTGGTGTCGTTCGAGCCTGAAACTGTGGTCGTACTCGAGCCTGAACCAATTCATGTCCCCGCAGAATCCATGCCAACTCCGGTTATCATCCCAGCCGTGGTTGAAACGATGAATTTGGAATCCTCGAGCCAAAACGCGGCTGTTGCCGCCCCCACTTCTGGCGTGTATAAAGATTTTTTCAACACCAACATTTTGCGCCGTCAATTCAATGCCAGCGCCTTGATGGACATTCGGGCGCAAATTTCCAAAGCTTTGAACGGACGCGAAGTTCAACTTGGGGTCTTTGTCGGACGTGCAGCCCAACGTGGACTGTACCTGCTCGGCACAACCGAGACGGTCACGCTCAATAAACTCGAGGCTGGACTTGTACCACTGAGCACGGCTGGTTTGCATCACAGCTTTATCGAGGCGGTGCAAAGCGTTAACCATGCCGACGCGGGCGTGGCGCATGGTTTGGCGGTGCTCGACGCCTCCAATTTGGGAGTCGATGATCTGGTTTTACCAGCCAGCGGTGCGCTGCTTGCCTTGGGGCAAATCAGCAACAACATGGCTTCACTGACCCTGTCTGGTGATTTCCCAGCCAAAGCCGGCGCAGAATTCCTGGCGCAGGTTGCTGGGGCGCTCGAGACTCCAGTCGGACTGGTGCTCTAAAGTTTGTCAAAGTTGTTATGGATGGGTTTCAAGTGAAACCCATCCATTTTTTTAGCCAAATTTGAGTCTGGGCTGTTCATTCGCATTGACTCTCGTGCTAACCTGTCACAACTGTGCCTTTTGGCACAACGAACGACCACAACAGTCCTGAGTCAGGATGACGCAGCGAAAGCACACATGATGAATGGTCGTATCTTAAAAGGAGGCTATTGCTCTTGACAGATGTATTTAAACCCCAGGATGCCTTCGCTAAGGCTTTTAAAAACAATGACCGTATTTCAGATGCTCATGCCGCAGGTTTGTACCCGTACTTTAATGCGATCCAACATCATCATGGTGGTAGCGTCATGGTGGACGGCGAAGAGTACGTTTTAACAGGCAGTAACGATTACCTCGGACTCACCCAAGACGAACGAATTAAAGAAGCTGCCCGGAAAGCCGTTGATGTTTACGGCACGAGTTGTACAGGCTCGAGATTCTTAACAGGTACGCTTGATATTCATGAAACCCTCGAGCATGAACTTGCCGAATTCTTTGAGAAAGAACAAGTGCTGGTTTTTGCCGCTGGTTTTCTGGCATGTGCCTCGAGCGTCGCGGCTTTAGCGGGTCGTCATGACATCATTTATTTTGATAAGGAAAACCATGCGAGTTTATATGATGGTTTTCAACTGGCAAATGTTCGTAACGAAAATCTTCGTCGTTTTGAACATAACGATTATGAAGGTTTTGAACGCCTGATTAAAGAAGATGAAGGTAAACCGGGTGGACGCATTGTTTACACCGAAGGCGTGTTCTCAATGAGTGGCGATATTGGTGTGGTTGATAAAATCGTTGAGGTCGCAAGGCGTTATGGCTGCCGTGTGGTTTGCGATGACGCCCACGCGACGGGTGTCCTTGGACCTCTCGGGCAAGGCGCACATTTTCATTTTAATGTCCAAAAAGAAGTTGACCTGGTGGTTGGCACGTTCTCGAAATCTTTCGCCAGTGTTGGTGGTTTTGTCGCAGGTGATAAAGAAGTGGTCGAATGGATTAAGCACACCGCCCGACCATTTATTTTCAATGCGGCGCTTCCTGGACCAAATGCTGCCGCAACCCTCGAGGCACTGCGTATCATGCGTTCAGAACCTCATCACCGTGAACGCATGTGGAAAAACGTGAACTTTATGCGTGATAATCTGCTGGCACTTGGTTTTGATTTACTGGGCAGCAACAGCCCAATTATTCCAGTTTTAGCAGGCGATGATGACACTGCACTCAATTTTTGGAAACGTTTGTGGGAAGAAAAAATTTTCACCACCCCAAGCCTTCCACCAGCCGTACCAAAAGGCAAAAGCATTATCCGCACCAGTTACAACGGAGCGCACACCCAAGCCCAACTCGATCAGGCATTGTCTGCTTTTGAAAAAGTTGGACGCGAACTCGGTGTGATTTCTTAAAAAGTATGTTGTGAAAAAGCTCGAGCAATGTTGGATTGCTCGAGCTTTTTGTGCTGTTGAACTACAGTTTTTGAATCGGAATCCATATCTCGAAATTTGGGTTTTCATCCCCAAAATCTTGCCCGTAGCGTTCCAAATCTGGCGCATCACCTCGAGCAAACCCCGAACTTGGCAACCAATTGGAATAGGCGTGGTCAAAGATTTGCGAAACGTTCTGCAAATTGGCTGAGAACACCGCATAATCGCAGGCTGGAACATTCCAAAGTTGTAGCTCTTGGGGTGCGTCAATGTCACTGGTCACAGCTTCGCCCGCCATGTAACGCAGCACGCCACTCGAGCGCTCAAGCTGCATCACACCGTAACTTACACCTGGTTCGGTTCGAGGGAAATTAAGCTTGGGCTGTCCCATCAAAGTTTGCCAAAGTGCGCCAATCTCTGATGATCCTGGCGTGGTGTCAATTGCCATGCCAATGACTGTGAAAGCATTGCTCGAGACAATTTTCGGTTGTTCCATTAACTCGCTCATATTTAAGATTCTACTCGAGTTTTACCTGTTCCCCGAAATCCTCTCAAAAATAGTGCTGAGGTAATTAAACGTTTCCGTCTCGAGTTTATCGAGCTTGCTTGGAATCTCGAGGTTGGAGGTGGTGACGGCGGAAAGCGAAAAGTAATACTCTCCGCGATCCCGTATCGTCCAAACGCTGCGCACCGTGCCAGCGCTGTTGCTTGACTTGGCAGTGAACACCAGACGGGCATACGAATAGGTAATCAAGGATTCGTTCGCCTGGTATTTCAGGCGCTCGAACCCAGTCACGTTGCTCGAGTTGAGCGAGTCTATCAAAATCACGGCAATTTCCTGGGTGAACGAACTCGAGCGGTTCTCAAACGATGGTTTGTTGAGCGAGCGGTACACGACCTCGCCAGGGTTGGGTGTGATGCCATTGGTGCTTGGGGCGCAAGAAAAAAAGAGAAATCCAAGCGCTGCAATCAGGATCGAAAATCGGTTCATGATGAAAGTCTAGCCTGACTTGATGAAAAACTTTCTAAAGACGTAATACTTCACTTTGAATGCCTCGAGTTTGAGGCTCAAGATTATTCAACAGGCGTTTATTTGAGTGACGCTCAGCCCAAATTTAGATCGCCAGAAGTGATAGTATTTTTGAAGTCAGAACAAAAACAGGAGGAATACACCATGCTTCTCGAGGGAAGTCATTTCATTCATTCGCCCCCAAATCGGGTTTTTGCGCTGTTAAACGACCCTGACGTACTTTCCAGGTGCGTGCCAGGAGTCAAAAGTTTGGTGCTTGACGGTACAGACAGTTACAAAGCACAAGTCGAGGTGGCGATTGGTCCGGTCAAAGGAAAATTTGACGGCAAAATTGCGATTACCCAAAAAGTGCAAGACCAAAGCATGACCTTAAAAGTCGAATTTAAATCACCCGTCGGCATTGCCAACGCGCTCGGAACATTAAAACTCGAGCCTCAAAACGATGGCACAACAGTTCACTGGGCTGGCGAACCGCAGTTAATGGGCATGATTGCCAGCGTCGGCGCACGGCTGATCGGTGGTGTGGCAAAAAGCCAAGCCGATTTGTTTTTTGGCAAACTCGAACTGGAGGCGCAAGCCTTACAGAGCACTTGAACTTTGGAGCTGACAACCATGAACACAAGCTGATTTCACCTCGAGTGGCGCAGGTTTTGAATTGTTTAATTTCAAGGAGGCTAGAACATGGCACAAGTGGTTGCAGTAACAATGACCGTCAACGGCGTGAAATCCACACATCATCCCGAACCGCGCACGCTCCTGGTGCATTACTTGCGCGAAAAACTGGGTTTGACCGGCACGCACGTCGGTTGCGACACCAGCCAATGCGGCGCGTGTACCGTCCACGTTGACGGCATGGCGGTCAAATCTTGCACGATGTTTGCGGTGCAAGCCGAAGGTGCGAACATCACCACCATCGAAGGCATGGGCGAAGTTGGTCATTTGCACGCCCTGCAAACCGGTTTCTGGGAAGAACACGGTCTGCAATGCGGTTTTTGCACCCCAGGTATGATTATGAGCGCTGCCGACCTTTTAAGTCACAACAAAACCCCAACCGAGCATGAAATCCGTCACGCGCTCGAGGGGAATTTTTGCAGGTGCACTGGGTATCACAACATTGTTAAAGCCGTGCAGAATGCAGCCAGTCACATGGCGCAAGCGGCAGACGACTAAAGCAAAAATTTAAACTTCAAAGCTCGAGGTTCAAAAAATTTGAAGGTTAATTGATAACAAACTCGGGTTTTCAGGTTGTTCACCATTCGGGAGCTTTGGTTTCTCAAGACAGCGTTTAAGGAGAAGTCCATGACAGAAAAATTCTTTGGCAAAGCCGTGAAACGCGTGGAAGACCCGCGTTTTATTACGGGCGCAGGAAATTACACCGACGACATTGTGCTGCACAACATGACGTTTGCGGCAATGGTGCGCTCGCCTTATGCGCACGCGAACATCAATTCGATTGATGCCTCGGCAGCTTTGGCGCTGCCTGGCGTTTTAGCCGTCTTGACGGGCAAGGATTTGGTGGCGGCGGGCATCAACCCGATTCCGCCAAGTTGGTTGCTGCCCGACATCAAAATCTCGGCGCACCACGCGATTCAACCCGATAAGGTCAGCCATGTGGGCAACATTGTGGCTGCCGTGATTGCCGAAACTCGAGCCATCGCCGAAGATGCGGTGGCGCTGGTCGATGTCGATTACGAGATGCTGCCAGCCGTGGCGCTCGGCAGCACGGCACTGGCTGAAGGTGCGCCGCAAGTGCACGAACTCGCACCTGGCAATGTTGCGTTCAAATGGGAAATCGGCGATTCTGCCGCCGTGGATGCCGAATTTGCCCATGCCTTCAAAACCGTCGAAGTCAAACTGCGCAACCACAGGCTTGTCCCGAACGCCATCGAGCCACGCTCGAGCCTGGCGGATTATAAACGCGCCGGCGACGAGTATACGCTCTACACGACCAGCCAAAATCCGCACATTCACCGCGTCATGTTAGGCGCGTTTATCATGGGCATTCCAGAGCACAAATTGCGAATTGTTTCGCCCGATGTCGGCGGCGGTTTCGGCAGCAAGATTTTTCAATACCCCGAAGAGGTGATTGTGCTGTTCGCCTCTAAGAAATTAAACCGCCCTGTCAAATGGACGGCGACCCGCTCGGAGGCGTTTGTCTCCGACGCGCAGGGACGCGATCATGAGACGGTTGCCGAAATGTGTGTGGACGAAAACCACAAGGTGCTGGCGTTGCGCGTCAAAACCATTGCCAACCTTGGCGCGTACCTGACGACTTTCGCGCCAGCCGTGCCGACTTACCTGTACGGCACACTGATGAACGGCACGTACAAATGGAAAGCCATTCACTGCCATGTCACGGGCACGTACACCAACACCGTCGGCGTGGACGCCTACCGTGGCGCGGGTCGTCCCGAAGCCACCTACGTCCTCGAGCGCATCATGAGCCGCATGGCGCTCGAGCTTGGGGTTGATCCGCTCGAGTTCAGGCGCAAAAATTTTATTCAACCCGACGAATTCCCGTACCAGACGCCTGTGGCTTTGCAGTACGACTCTGGCAATTACGAACCTGCAATGGACAAAGCCATGCAAATGCTCGATTATGCGGGACTTCGCGCCAAGCAAGCCGAAGGGCGTAAAAACGGCAAATACATCGGCATTGGGGTCAGCACCTACCTCGAGGCTTGCGGGTTAGCGCCGAGCGCCCTGGTGGGCAGTCTGGGCGCTCAGGCGGGGCAGTGGGAGTCGGCGCTGGTTCGGG
>JANLWR010000524.1:0-5823 GCA_031364625.1 Deinococcales bacterium
GCGTTTTTATCGGGCAAATACCTGTTTCAGGAAAAAGGCAAAGCCAAACTCGAGGGGCAGGTGCTCTGGATTAAATTTGACGGCAGTGGAAAAGTGACCACCACCAAAACAGGAAACTCAATTCCAGAGGCAGTCAAAGCCAGATACCTTGGCTTAATCGGGAAAAACAGGTAAAGTGGCGCGTGACTCGTCCTACACTCATAGCTGCGCTTATCATATTTTTTCTTTTCGTTGCCAATTCGGCTCGAGCACAAGAAAACGCCCTCTGTTTAGATATTCCTGACGGCGACCAACTGACCATTGAAGGCGTCGGAGTCGTTCGCGCCGCCAGTTTGGACTCGGAAAATGGCTTCACCAAATTTATCAACGGCTGCTTTGAGCAAGGCGACTGGGCGCTCGAAGCTCCCGTTTTAACGCTCGAGGAGGCAACCAACACCCTGAGCGCTTCGAGCGCCAAGATTCGCTCCCGTGGCGCTCGAGGCACGGTTCAAAACGTAGTCGCCAAAGAAGAAAACATCACGCTCGAAGGCTTGGTTTTAACAATCGATGGATCGTACAAGAAGTCGGGTTTGCCAAGCGGCACGTACAACATCAAAGCCGAACGCGGCGTGCTGAAGGGGCAAGATTTAACCCTCAGCAATTCGGTGATTGACAAAATCGGGGCGGGTGGGCAAGTCACCCAGCGTTATGCCACGACCACAGCTATTTTTAAAAACGATACGCTGATCGTAACGGGTCTGCGCAATGCCAGTTCAAACATTGTGGTCAATGCAGCCGATGCCACCATCCAAAATGGCTCAGCCAGCGCCCAAACCGTCACAGGGTCACTCGGACGGGTCTCGAGCAATGCCGACCTGACCTTTACCGCCAGTCAAGCGATTTCAAATGAAGCTGGCGTTTTAACTTTGCTCGACACCGAAATCAATATTTTTGGCATTCCAATTCGCTTGGCATCCTACACCTATGATCCGGCTGCCCCTTATGATTTTTCGATTGTGCTCGGATTTGGGGCTGGTCTAAACCTTGGCATCAGCAATTTACGCATTTTGACGGGCGAAGAGGGCAGGTTAACCGTGGTTGGCAACAATTTATTCTCGAGCACCGTGGCTACAAACCTAACCTTATTCATGCGCGGGGTCAAAGAAGGTTGGACGTATTTTGTTGGGCAGGATGATATCGCCGCAACCTACAACAGTTTTCGCTTTTTTCTCGAACGAGACCCAATCACTGGTTTAACACTTACTTTTAATTATGACACCGGACGCAGAATCGCAACCGCAACCCAGACCAGATCGAGCGGCGATGAACGGATTGGATACGCAATTGGTGGCAGTTCAAACACCGATTTTGGGCTTTTTAATTACCGTGCAAAACTCGAGTATGGACATGTCTGGCAAGAGGCTTTAAGCCCAGCCACCACCAACATTGCAAAAGCTCAAAACCAAGTGTTCTTGCGGGCGACACCGACTTTAAGTTGGGGCAAAAGCATTTCAGATTTTAATTTTAGTGCTGCCGCAGGTATTATTTTTACGGTTTATCCATATCAAACCGAAAATTTATTATTCGTTCTCAATGCGAACGCGAGTTTCAATGCCAGATATACGATTAAAATTGCCGCCAAAAACTGGGGTTCAATCTCGAGCGGGATTACTTGGCTGGAAGCTTACGGTACAAATGCGTTTGCAAGGTATGCAATTACGCCAGCCACCACCTTGACGATAGGTTTAAACTTCACTCCACCAGTCGGTTCAACGCCAGCTTTGGGGTTTCAGGGCGTTAATTTTCGCAATCCTCAACTCGGTTTATCGCTGGTTATCGACCTGCGAAAAGTTTTTTTGAACAATCCCCAGCCATTTAACAACCAAATCCTCCGTGCCAGTTTTGACCTCGATTTTTACGACGGCATTGTGCTGAACGACAATTTTGACAATCCATTTCAAACGCCCAATTTCAGTTTGACACCGTTAGTGACTTACGATTTCGTCACCCAATACGGCGAATTTGGCTCGAGTGTCACGATTTACTCCTCGAGTTTTGGTTTTACGTTTGGACTGTATTTAACCCAACAAAACCTGGCAGTTGGAAAACCGCTTGCAGGGACAGGTTTTAAGTTCAGTTTCGGTCTGAAATTCCGTTAAGATGCTCGAGATGCTTGAATTCCACTTGGTTAAGGTAAGTCTGTGAAACGACTTGAATGGTATGTTTTTCGTGAGGTCGTTCCGAATTTTTTGATCGGCACAAGTTTGTACGTGGCATTGTTCTTGTTTCAAAGTTTGATTGCCAGGGCGCAGTATCTTGGAGCTTTGCCAGCAAGTGCCACAGGCATGTGGTTGTTGTACCAAATTCCAGAATTTGCATTAAGGGCTTTTCCACTTGCCATCGTTTTTAGCGTGTTGTTGGTCTTTGGGCGGCTCGCCAAAGACAATGAGCTGCTGGCAAGTTTTGCAGGCGGCATTGGTTTAAGCCGTCTGACCAGAAGCTTGCTGGTGTTGGGCGCGGTTCTGGCAGTGTTTGGATTGTACCTGGCAGAGTATGTAACCCCTCGAGCCAATGAAAAAGTGTCCTCGACTTGGTGGAGTTCAGTGGACGGTGGCGGTAACGCATTTGCTTTTATTGCTGGTAAAACCATTGATGTTGGTAACAATTACCTGGTGTACTTTTCAGGTTTTGCCAACGGCGAAATAAAAGGGGTTAGGCTTGAATCTTGGAATCCAACCCAAGCCAAACTGCAAAGCATCTATTTTGCCGATTCTGCTGTGCTGACCAGCAAAAAAATCACCCTTAAAGGCTTTGAAGGTTATCAAGTCAATTTTTCTAAACTCTCAGAACTTCCCGTAGACCCCAGCCCTGAACAAATGTACAGTTTGTTTCCGTTTAATCAAAAACGGTCTTTAAATCCAAATGCTACAACCACATTCGCACTTGGTAAAACTGTAGATGCAATCATTGCCGAAAACACCAAAGGTGGTTTTGAAGACACCAGAAGCATCAGTGCGGTGTACGACGAATGGAAAGCATCTACTGGACAAACGGCTCGAGATAATGCGTCGCTGTTGGGATACAAGACGGCAGTTCCGTTTGCCAACCTGGCAATTTTACTGCTGACCATTCCAATTGCGGCTGGCGGGTTGCGTTCCAATGGTGTTGCATTTGGAATTGCGGTACTGATCGCCGTTGGTTATTATCTGGCACTTTTTCTAGGGCAGACTTTGGGCAGGTACGGTTTTTTGCCAGCTTTTCTTGGTCCTTGGATTGCCAACATTGCCATGCTTGGAATTGGTTTTTACATGTTGCGACGTGCACAATACCGTTAAACTGACAAACTCGAGGTTGCCAAAACCAGAATGCGAATTCTGCCCCGTATGAGGCAGAATTCAATGCAAAACGGCAATATCAAAAAATAATTGCGGAAACACCAATAGTGGAAGTGTTCAAAATTAGCGCTTGGCGTCCTCGAGTTTGGCATCACCTTTGACATCATCGACAGCACTTTTGACGTGTTCAACGCCGGCTTTAACGCTTTCAGAAGCCTTGGTCATCAAGTCATCGCTGGCTTTGGCATTAACTTCGTGCGCTTGCGCTGCGGCATCATGCACGGCAGCGTTGATTTTGTCTCGAGCACCGTCGGCGGTTTTGCTGGCATCTTTCAAATCTTCTTTGATCTGTTCCACTTTTTCTTTGGCTGCCTCGCCCAAATTCTCGAGACCTTCTTTGACCGATTCGGCTGCGTTCTGGATGGTGGTTTGAATGCTCATGGGATTCTCCTTTTGCGATTCACATTCTGGGTGGAGTCGTTTTTGAACGTGATGCAAAATAAAAGATAATCACTGAAACTGACGGGAAGCTGAGGGCATGTTGAGTCGCTTCAAGAATCTTTTGGACAACGATCAAACCTGCCGACTGAAACAATAAACGGATTCGAGCTGCATCGGCTGGGACGACCAATCCTGCCACTGTCAGAATCACCAACGATAGCGTATCAGAGCAGATTTCTTAAAACTCGAGGATTTCTCCTGGTTTGAGTGGATAACCTTTGACTCCAAACGTTTGGGCTTGGTCACAAAAAGCTTGAGCATCTTGAGCGATCGCCGCAAACGTGCTGTGATGAATCGGTACGAGTGCTTTGGGTTGAATCAACTTGACCGCCTCGAGCGCGTCAATCACACCCATCGTGTAAAAATCGCCGCAACAGACAAACGCCAGATCAATGCCCGCCTTGCCAATCAGGCTCATGTCCGAAAACAGCGCAGTATCCCCAGAGTGATAAATTTTCTTGCCGTCCAGCTCTAGGATCACGCCCATCGGCATTCCGCCGTAACTGCCGTCTGGCAGGCTCGAGGAATGCCAGGCGGGTGTAAATTTAACTTTGCCCAACTTGGATTCATATGTGCCGCCGATGTTCATGCCGATCACATTTTTTGCGCCGTTTTTTTGCGCGTAACCGATTACTTCGACGCTCGAGATCAACTGAGCACCTTTGGCTTCCAAGTCTAGCGCATTGCCAAAATGGTCACCGTGACCGTGGGTAATCACGACCACATCAGGATTGATATCCTCGAGTGGCACACGGTTGACAGGATTGCCCTGCAAGAAAGGGTCAACCAGCAAACTGCCTTGGGATGTGGTGAACATCACGCACGAATGACCAAAAAATTGTATTTTCATGGCTCGAATTTACAGACTTTTGACGCTCAAAATTGCGAACTTGACGGCAAAAAAGCAACTGGAATTAAACCAGTTGCCTGTCTCGAGATTCGGAATTTTATTTCACTGTCAATGTAACATTTGAAACAATGTCTGTGCCGCCAATTTCGCGGACTTCGTATTTGATGTTGCCTTTGGTTGGTTTGCTGAGATATCCCCATTTGCAATCTTTATCATTTGGCAAGTCTTTGCTGCCAATTTTGCGACCATCGGCTTGATAAACGGTAATGTTGTACCCCTTGCCCTTACCAGTGCCACCAAATTGGAACGGCTCTGTGACCGTCGCGCCATCGGTGACACCAAGTGAGTACGCGGCAGCGCAGACGGCTGCCATCGTATCGCCGCTCGAGGTTGAAGCTGGGGTTGCTGATGTGCTTGTATCTGTGGCAATTGGTGTTGTTGCGGCTGGCGTGTTGCCGTTGCCGCGTCCCAAGAAAAACCAGCCCAAAGCTGCAACTGCCAAAGCGCCGACGATTGGCAGCCAGGGAATCCCTGCAGCGCGTTGGGTACTTGCGCCACCGACTGCCGATGCCGCACTGGCGGCAGCGCCGCCAACTTTAGCAGCCGAGGCTGCGGCACTGCCGACCGCGCCCGTTGCGCCGCCCATCAAACCAGAAACCAGACCGCCGATAGTTGGAATCGCGCCAAGAACGCCAGCCGCCGAACCCAAGTTGAGGGCGCTCGAGAGACCCGAAGGCAACATGGGTCCAACGATGCCCTGAAGTCCGCCGAGCAAACTTCCCAAACCGCCGGCGTCCATACCGGTGGTTTTAACTTGATTGCCAAGTTGACCCAGAATCAGTGGTCCTGCCATGCTCATCAGTCCGCCAATCGCATTTTGTCCAAGTCCGGTGTGTGACGCCAAACCTGAGAGCACCCCAGAAAGTTTGCCGCCCAACAAGGCAGGCAATACCGCTTCGCCGATCTTCAGTAAACCTCCCGCGCCGCCTGCCATGCCGAGCAAGCTACCAAAGTTACCCATGTTGGCAAATTGTCCCAGCATTCCGAGCAAACCTTGCGCTCCTTGCGGGGTTGCACCGTGTTGTGCCAGGACGCTGACTTGTGCAGGAACGATGACATTCATGGCTTTTGAAACATCGCTTGGTGATAAATGAACGG
>JANLWR010000533.1:0-5186 GCA_031364625.1 Deinococcales bacterium
GACCTTCCGCGTCAAAACCGACCAGGAAACCGGTCAGACCATCATCTCGGGCATGGGTGAGTTGCACCTCGAGATTCTGGTAGACCGTTTGCGCCGCGAGTTCAAGGTCGAAAGCACCGTCGGCGATCCACAAGTCGCCTACCGTGAAACCATCACCCGCAAGGTTGAGGTCGAAGGCAAATTCGTGCGTCAATCCGGTGGTCGTGGTCAATTCGGTCACGTCAAAATCACCGCCGAACCGATGGAACGCGGAAACGGCTTCACGTTCGTCAACGGCGTGGTCGGCGGCGAAGTGCCAAAAGAATTTATTCCAGCCGCCCAAAAAGGCATGGAAGAAAGCCTCGGCAGCGGACCACTCATTGGATTCCCAGTCGTGGACATGAAAGTTACCATGACCGGCGGCAGTTACCACGACGTGGACTCCTCGGAAATGGCGTTCAAGATTGCGGGCAGCATGGCGATCAAAGAAGCCATCCAAAAAGGTGCACCCGCAATTCTCGAGCCGATCATGCGCGTAGAAGTTGTGACGCCAGAAGATTACATGGGTTCGATCATCGGTGATCTTAACGGTCGTCGCGGTCAAATTCAGGGCATGGACGAGCGCGGCAACGCCCGTATCGTCAAAGCCCACGTGCCACTTTCCGAAATGTTCGGTTACGCCACCGATATGCGTTCAATGACCCAAGGTCGTGCGAGTTACAGCATGTTCTTTGACCATTACAGTGAAGTGCCGAAGAACATCATGACCGACTTGATGAAGAACAAGTAAACAACTTTAAAGTTTGTGATTTTGCGGTTGAACTCGAGAAATCGGGGTCAACCGCAAAATTTTGATACATCGTGCGCAGTATGCAAAAAAATAGAACTCTCGAGCTTTTGAAGGCTCGAGAGTCAGTCTCAGCAATATCAGCATTTCTTTAGGCTTCGACAACACCATCGTCAGTCATTGCAATACCTCCATTTTCAAATATGGCTTCTTACGACATTCCATTCAAAAAATTTGATACCTATCACGGCACGCGTTGCATACAACGTTATGTCCCCAATCTTGATTTTCATATATGTTCTTTTGAAAGTGTTGTTGCCATACTATCTGAAGATACAGGGGAGATACGATAAACAAACTATCAACAGGTTTTTGCTCTCTACAAAGGTTGCATTCAAGATGAGCCTCAACAATCAAGTCAGCCAAATCTTTTGCACTTAAAATATGATCCTGAGGAGAAAAGTTTGGATCTAGTTCATAATTACTATAATAAGAAAAATTAAGTTCAGCTTTTCTCAATTCAAACAACAATGGAGACGGGTATTTTAACCCCCAAAACGCTAGTTTAGCCATAGGTGCTACTTCGGCAATAAGCTTTTTCCAATTATCATTTAAATCAACAAAAAGTTCTGCCTTTTGTAAGAAACCTCTTCGTATCTGTTCGTTTACGGTTGATGCAAAGACATAATGAATATTTTTAGTATATTTTTTCGTGAGTTTCTTAACAATTCTTTTTAGGAGAGATTTTTCAGGTTCATTTGGTTTCTTATACTCGAAAATAGGACTAGCTTGCTCAGTATTTATTTGTTGATTTGCATTTGAGTCACAAAAAATAATTATTGGATCTATTTTTGGCAACATTTCAGATTCAAATAATTCCACATCCACTATCGCAGCGGGATTTGTCTCAAGCATATAGAGTGCTTTTTCACGCAATGCGCAGTAATCATCTAAACACGGGTGTTGAACGTCTTTAAATATCATTTTCATTTTCTCATGATCGGCAATAAATTCATCAATAACTGATCTGCCCCAAATTTTACTCGAGATAGAGTTGACATATTGCCATATTTCAATAGCTGCAACATCAGCAATATGGAATTTATAATTCTTAAATTCTTCAAGAATTGCAACTAATCTTGCAGCCGAAAAACTAGGATTTCTAACACCATAATTAGTCTCGTTACCTTCTTCCACACGAATAGCAAGTGCCCCATATAAAATTGGGATCAAATACTGCATTTTGGGTGCAACAAATAGCGTATCGGATAACATAAATTTCGGCATTTTCTTCTGTGTAAATTTTTCAAAAAAAGGCATCCACCAAAAATATTTCTGTAGTAATCTCTCATCGTTGATGATATGTTTACCATATAATTGCCCGAAAGGTTGTAACTCACCTGCATTAAATATGTATTTCAATTGACAAAGCATACCTATAGCTTCAAGTTGCCCATCTCCTCCAACGTTAAATGATCCCAGATTTTCAAAATCAAGCGGTTGATTTTCAAGTCCAAGCATATAACTTCGTTCTTGAAAGTGTTTTGCTAAAACAGAGAGACTCCGAGGAACAGACCTCTCATCAATATTATTTGCAAGCATCTTTACGCGATCTGAATACGCATCGAAAGGAATTCTTAGGTTTAAATTTGATTTCTTCAGGTCACTGAGAAGTGCATTTGAATTTGCATAGTACACTGCGAATGTTCTAAATTTAAATGCCCCATAATTAGTAATTAAAGAGTCCAAGAAATGTCGTTTTTCATGAATCATTGATGACACGAGGTTCACATGAAATTCTGCTTTGTCAGATGAAAAAGTTTTTACGAAATCTAATGCCATCAGCCCTTGTACAGTTTTGTGATCACCGTATGCTGATGACGTTACAATTTGAATTGTAACGTCATCATGTCCTAGCCGGCGAAGCATGCCGAGATCAACCCACACTGTCATCGTAGCTGGGTCATATGTTGCGAAGGAAATCACGTTACTTTTCTATCGCAGACAAAATCTGCTCGTCAGTAGTATCTTTATCAATTTTGATAACAGTTTTTCCAGAGATTGGATCTTTGACTAAAACTTGTTGTGTACGAGACTTTTGTTTCTCCTGAATGACTTTCAACAATTCAAAGACTGCCTTTGCTGACTGAAATATTGCTGTTACCAATAAGATAGTCTCTTTCACCTGATCTGGATTAATAGGTGAATCCAGACTTAATCCTATAGCATTCGTTCGCGTTGGTTCCGAAAACTCTACATTTTCGTTAGACTGCAATGCAACGATTTCTTCAATTAAATTTTCATTTCCTTGCAACACGAACGCTACCATGTTGATCCCCCTTAGTCAGATTTGGTGACTAATGTACCCCATGCTAGCATAGTCTTAGCTTGGTGCATAAGACAAATTCAGACAGTTTTTAGCATCGAATTTGTTTAAAAACTTACCACTACTTGAGTAGTCAACGTTTCGTTTGTTTCTCGAGGTATTTTTTCAGCATCTCGAGATTGTCAGAAAAGTCTTGAAATTATGGCAGTTTGCCCTATAATAAATGGCGTGAATGTGGTCAGCAAAAAGCGTTTAAGAAAGTTCTGGAAGAAATATCCAGACGCAGAACAACCACTCACCCGTTGGTACAATTTATTTCGCAAAACCAGTCCCAACAATTTTGCCCAATTGCGTGAAACTTTTGCCAGTGCCGACTTTATAAATCCACAGACGATTTTTAATGTTGGAGGCAACAAATATCGCGTTGTTGCAATCATAGATTACGAATACCAATTTGCCAAAATCAAAAACGTCTTTACCCACGAAGAATATGACCTTTGGAATCAGGAGGGAAAATCATGAACGCCGCACAGAACGTTATCAAACACTGGGAGGCATTCAATGCCGTTGCACAGCCGTACTTAACTCCAATTACAAATGAAGCCGAATACGACACCGCAGAAGCATTGTTGGATGAAATATCAGATCGTATGGAAACCCCTGACGACCCGCGTTACATCACTTTGTTTCGCGTTCTTGCCGAGCGTATCAAAATCTGGGAGGACGAATCTGAACCCATTCCAGAATCCAGCCCAGCCGAATTATTGGCTTATTTGATGGAAGAGCATCAACTCAAGCAAACCGACTTGGTGAAACTGGTGGATCAAAGCACGCTCTCAAAAATCTTGCACAATGAGCGAGCCATCAGCAAACGCCTTGCCAAAGCTTTGGGACAACGTTTTAAAGTTTCTCCAGAAATTTTCTTGTAAGCCTAAATTTTGAAAGCTCGAGATTCGGGGATGCCCCAATCTCGAGCTTTTTGTAGCGTTCATGCACCTAAGGTATACTGATTTCATGCTTCGTGATTCGCCTGTTAGAACCCTAACAACGTTTGAGGAGTTTCTCGAGTTTGAAAGCCGCGCTCAGGAACGCCATGAGTTTGTGGATGGTAATCTGTTTGTTATGGCTGGTGGCACTGATCTTCACAATTTTTTGATCAATCGTTTGATTATTCTGCTTTTCGAGATTTCCATTGTCAAGGGTGGTGTGTTGCACCAGTCCGATGTTCTTGTGCGTACCTTTGATGGTAAGGGTTATTATCCTGATGTTTTTGTTCTGTTTGATAAATCCCTGGATTCTCCTCGAGTAAAGTACCATCCCAGCATTATTATTGAAGTCTTGTCCGACAGCACCGAAGCCATAGACCGAGGCGAGAAATGGCAGGCGTACCAGCAAATCCCAAGTCTCGAGCAGTTCATTTTGCTGTCTCAAACACACCCAATTGCCGAAGTGTACTCGAGAGGCGATTCCGATTGGCGCTACAAGAAACTCGAAGAGAATGAAGTCCTGACGTTTCCAAGTTTAGAATTTGAAGTTGTACTCTCGAGTCTGTACCAGAACTTACCGCCACTGGAGTAGTCAACGTTTGATTCGCTTCTCGCAGGATTCGCCTGGTTCGCACGGTTGGCTTGACAAATTAAGACGACCGGTCATATTATACCTCATGGCTCGAGCAAACCTCAGTGAACAACTCATTCAAAGTGGGCTACAAACGCTCTACACCAACGGCTTTAACGCCTCGAGCGTCCAAGATATTACGGCGGCGGCTGGCGTTCCCAAGGGATCGTTTTACAATCATTTTGCCAGCAAAGAAGACTTTGGCGTTGTTGTGGTGCAGCGCTACCTCCAAATTCTCAGCCCAATATTGCAAATCTTGCACGACCAGAACATCGCGCCACTCGAGCGAGTGCGTTCGTTTTACGGCGAGTTGATTGCCTTATCCGAAACCCAACACTGCCAACTCGGTTGCTTGTTGGGAAATTTTGGTGCAGAACTCTCAGATCAACACCCAAGCATTCGAGACAGCGTTTTCAAAGCCTTTGAAACCTGGGTGAGCCTGTTGTCGGCAGTGATTTTAGAAGCCCAACAAAACGG
>JANLWR010000588.1:0-2545 GCA_031364625.1 Deinococcales bacterium
CTGTTCGCGGCTGAACTGGGTTGCATCGGCATGACCATAGACGCGATCACGATTCTTGCAGTACGACCCGAAACTGAAGTCGCAACTCGAGGTGTACTTGGAACACTACGAATTTTGAATGAAATCAGTCGAAGTTTACGAGGTGCAATCAGTAAAGTCGGACTTTCATTGTTCGAGCGTTTCATGGAACGAACGTTGAGCGCAGCCGATTTTGTGGATGAACTGTTTAAAAGTTCATATGTCACAAAATTATGGTTTGAAGGTGGCGAAACTGCCGCTCGAAAATTCGAGCAACTCTCAGAATCAATGCTGGTGAACTGTGCCATTCCATTGCCTCGAGTTCGGGATTTGGAAACTCGAGGCAATGCGCCATTGTGTGGAACGCAAGCGTATAAATTCTTGCGGTTGATGAACGTGGCGATGGATGCTTTGAGTAAGGGTTTTGGTCATACGGCGGATGAAGCGGTAACGAAGGCGCTCGAGTGGCAAGCGAAGTACATGGCAAAGAATATCCCCCCCAAAGTTGACCCTATTGAGGCAATACAAGAAATTGAAAACCTAGGTAAAGCAGCCCAGGGACAGATAGTTAATTTTAAATCACCAGCTAATTTATGGTAATTAGGAGATTCACAGCATGTAAATAAAGTTGCACATATTTTAGAACACGTACCTGGGTCTGCAACTGGAAAAGCCACAGACAGTTATTTTGCGATTGCAAAAGAGGAAATATTTCCTCTCATTGATGAAGCATGGGAAAAAATGCTCCAGGCGGGATTAGAAAATTTTCAAGACCCTAATAGATTAAACAATTATCTCTTTGACTTTGGTAGACCCATCGGCACGCGTGGGGAGACTAAACTACTTATTGCAGTGGAGATTAAAGCCCCAGGTCCTGGAATTTTCAATGTACTAACTTCATATCCACAACCTTAGTTTCTAGGAGTCTTATGAAAGAAATTATATGTCCAGTCTGTCATGGAAACGGTATTGTAGAACAATTCATAATAATTGATACGAATCAAACTATTTTTCTATGTGATGAATGCGAAGCATGTTGGCGAATTGATGATCAAATATCTTCAGAAAAATACTTCTGGCTAAGTGATTTCTTACTCGATAGGGATTTTTCAAGACTAAAAAAAGTTCTGGATTAAGAAAATTTCAATCTCGGGCATACGCCACCTAAAAGTCATAAATACTGATACCTGCATGTTTATCTTAAGCTACAATGATGATTGATTTTCCTTTGGGTGACGTAGTTCTTCTCTCGAAAAACTTAAGCTGAAATTGCAGGAGTCTGTATGCTAAAAAACTTTTATTTCTCGAAATTTCTCTGCGCTGTCATAGCGATTCTTTTCTTTGCATCATCCGCTTTCGCTCGAGATTGCACTACATAACCAAAAATCCAGATTTTCGAGATGGTTTTTGACCAAAGAAATTAGCTATTTTGGTTTATAGTGATGTAAGTCTGAAAGGAGTTAATATGAAAAACATAGATGGCAATAAACCCCTTACCTTAAAGATTCTCGGTGAATTTGTTCTCCAATTGTTTTTGATCGGTTTTCGTCGCATGGTACTTTTCTTGGTGGTATTTCTGACTTGGGGCTTACTCAATGCTACCCACGTTAGTTTACTGCAAACTATTGCTCCTTTTGTTGGTATTGCTTTAGCTTTGGTTGTTTATATTGTTTTTTTGCGTAAACCGCAATCAGTCGTTAAACCACCCGAGAAAACCAATACTGCTGAATCCGTGAAGTTGTAAGCAGTTCATCTCGAGGTGAAACTCGAAAGCAAAACTCGAGTACACTACTTCCGCATATGTCTTTCTCTCCTCGCATTTTTTTGTTTTTGATTGCTTTTTTAGGCATGGCTGCATTTTTGCTGCTCACAGATTCTTGGGTCGCCACCCCGCAACACCTGGAAGCCAAACCCATTCCCGCTTTTTACGCGGGTGGGTTAAAGCAAGGTTCTGGCGGGCAACTCGAGTACGGTGCGGTCAAATCTGCGGATTTGTTTTTGCCGTCTCCCGCCCGTAACTCGAGCAATGTGCTGCTGCCAAATAAGGCTTTTCCCGACCCGAAGGCGTGTGGTTCGTGTCATGTTGGCATTCATGACGCTTGGAGTCAAAGTTTGCACGCCAGGAGCGCCACCGACGAATTGTACTTAAAAGTCAAAGAGCAATTTGTGGTCGAACGCGGCGAACCTGCGGTGCGTTTGTGTGCGGCGTGTCATGCCCCTGTGGCGCTCATGACGGGCGAGGTGGGGTTGTACAACCGCGAAAGCGCCTCAAGTCAGCAGGGGGTGTCGTGTGGTTTTTGTCATTCGCTCGAGGCGGTGCATTCGGATTCTGGTGGGTGGTTGTCCAATCCTGCTCGGGTGCGCGGGTATGTTGGCGGGAATGCGTTCGCGCCCGAGAACAATTTGGCGAAAGTATTACTCTATGCCAAACCTCGAGTTCATCAAGAGGACATGGTTCGTCCTGTGCTCTCCAGTGGTCAGGTTTGCAGGGCATGTCACGAGTTTAGGATCAATAACGTTTTGGTGC
>JANLWR010000591.1:0-3299 GCA_031364625.1 Deinococcales bacterium
TGCTTGGCAACGACACTATTTTGATCAGATGAAAGTGACAGCGAACTGTCTTGATGTTGAAGCGCCCGCTCGAGTTGGATCAGGTCTAGGGCGCTCGGTTGGGTGGGACTGAATTCAATGGTCATGGGCATGGATTTTCAACTCTCTCTGAGACAACAGTCTGCAAGGCTCGAGTTTATTTCTCGAGCAAAACTGGAAAATGTTTGAGCTTAGGAATTGATCGGAAATAACTTCCGTAAATGCAAGGCGCAGCTTCTTGACCATAAAACGCACCTGGCGGGCATGGTCGCAAGCAGCGCCCCTACGAGAAAAACGTCGTGCTGTAGGGGTGAACCTTCTTGATCCCAAAACGCACTTTCGGGCGGGATCGCTTGTGTTCACCCTTTTCTACGAAATCGGGATGTTATTAAATCCCAATTCCTTAACCTTTAACGCTGCCGCTGGTCAGTCCGCTCATCAGACCTTTTTGCAACAAGAAACCGATCATCAGTGGTGGCACGGCAGCCAAAGCGCCTGCGGCACAAATCAGACCGTAATCCACCGCGCGACCCGCCGCAAAATCGGCGATGGCTATCGGTAAGGTTTTGGCGTTGGCGTTGCTGGTAAATATGAGTGCGTAAAAAAACTCGTCCCAACCGAGCAAAATAGCCCAAACGATGGCGGTTGAAAGCCCAGGCAATGCCAGCGGAATCACGATGCGGTACAGCACCGCCCAACGGTTTAAACCGTCCAACTGCGCACTTTCTTCAATCTCGAGCGGGACGGCATCGAAATTGGTTTTGAGTAACCAAGTCGTGAACGGCGTCAAAATAGTGCAGTACACCAACGCCAAACCGAATGTGGTGTTCAGCAAATGCAGCAAGGACAGCAAACTGTACAAGGGCAGCACCAGTGCCACCGGCGGAACCATGTAGGTTGCCAGCACCGCGTACAATAAATTGCCGCGAATGCCTTTGGAACGCGAGAAACTGTACGCCGCAGGAATCGCCACCATGATCGACAAGAACGTCGCACCAAGGGTAATCACCAAACTGTTACGCATGGCAGCAATAAATTCTGCGCCAGCACCACCAGGTTGCAGCAATGCCGTGTACCTCGAGAGATCGAGTTTGTTCGGCAACCAACGCAGGGGTAAATCGGTCAAATCGCTGTTGCTCGAAACGCTCGAGATGAACAACCAGACCACCGGCGCGAGCGTGGCAATCACGAACAACGCCACCGCGCCGTAAATCAGAACGTTTCGGATTAAACGCGCTTGTTTGGCTTTGGGTGAGACTCGAGAAGCTTTTTTTGGACGGGTCGAAGCTGTGCTCATGGTGAACCCTTGGTGTTTCATGAAATTTTTTCCTGACGGCGCAGCAACATGATGTACAAAGCAATCAAAACGGCGCTGATCAGCACCACAATGTAGGCGTAAGCCGCGCCGCTGCCGGCTTGCAATTTGCTGAACGCCTCCTGGTAGACTTCAAAACTGAGCGTGCGCGTGCTGTCCGCTGGACCACCTCGGGTCATGACGTAAATAATGTCAAAAACCTTCACGGCTTCGATGGTTCGCAGCACAATCACCACCGTCAAGGCTGGAACAATACTGGGCAGGGTAATCTTCCAAAATTGATACCAAACCGAAGCACCATCTAAGCTCGAGGCTTCGTACAATTCTAAGGGAATCAATTGCAGTGCCGACAAAGCCACCAGCGCAACGATCGGGTAATTTTTCCAAACGTCCGCCAGAATAATCATGTTCATGGCAATGTCAGGATCACCAAGGTACGAGCGGTACTCGTTTAAGACATGCAACTGGGTTAACAGCGCGTTTAACGCCCCAAATTCTGGGTTGTAAATCCAACGCCACATGATTGCATTCACCACCGTTGGCAGAGCCATCGGCACAATCAACAAGGCTCGAATAAACGCCCGACCACGAAAGGCTTGATTGAGCAGCAATGCCACCGTTAAGCCCAAGACCAACTCGAGACCAATGTTAACAATCACAAAATAAGCCGTACGAACACTCGAAGCTTGAAACGAAGGATTCGCCAGCGCAGCCGCATAATTCTGAAACCAAACCCAAACGGGAGTATTGTTAAACGCCGTAAGTCGTGCATCGGTAAAACTAAGGTAAAGGGTACGAATGAGCGGGTAGCCAATAGCGCCCAGCACAATGGTCAGCGCGGGTAAAAGCATCAACCAGGCGGTACGTTGATCGTGTCGTTGAGTCACAAAAACTTGCCTTTCGCTTGCTCGAGACTGACCTAAAATGATTTGGATTTTTCGCGTTGCTCGAGCAAGCTTCACACGAATGAATTCTGGTTTGATTGAATTCCAGGTTGAGAATTTGAAGGTGTTTTTGTGGAGTTGAAACTCGAGATGACGTATTGGTTTTGGATTTTCGCTAGACACAAAAAGCGGTAATAGCTCTACCCTCATCCCCGACCCTTCTTGCCCCTTATGGCAGCACCTTCGGGCTTGGGGCGCTTCTCCCAACATCAGGAGAAGGGAGTTTAAGTCTTTTACACGCGTAGCTCGAGAATTTTCCTTCTCCCTGCGGGAGAAGGTGGCGCGTAGCGATCCCGCCCGTCAGGTGCGTTTTGGGATCAAGAAGCGCCGGATGAGGGTGGCAGGTGAGCTTCAGTACATTTTTTGTTGTGAAACTCGAGTTTTGAGCTTGAAATACTGAGGTGATTGTTGAGCCTTACTTCAGCGCAGAAATTTGCTTGGCGGCACTTTCCAGTGCATCTTGCGCCGAGACTTTGCCCAGAATGGCTTCTTGCAATGATTTTTGCAAAATGGTGCTGAACTCGGCGTATTTGACCACAGTCGGGCGGGGGTACATTGCCCCAATCGAAGTTTTGGCGGCTTTGACCACGGACTCTTGTCCTTTGGTGACTGTCGGGTCGTTGTACGAGGTTTTCCAGATTGGCAATGACAAGGTGGCGTACTTGTTTTGCACGCTCTGCGAGGTTAAGGCGCTGATAAATTTCCAGGCTTCGTTCGGGTACTTGCTGCCGCTGGTGATGCCCAAGCCCATCGAACCGTTGACGGCGCTGACTTTCGTGCCACCGGTTGCGCCTGGGGCTGGAACAATTCCAACTTGACCAACCACTTTGGATTCGTTCTTATCTTGCGTCAGGTTGAACATGTACGTCCAGTTCAGGGCGAACGCAGCTTGACCGCTCGAGAAAACACGACGGACATCTTCCTCGAGGTATTCTTTGGAGTTTGGGTTGCTGATGCCATTTTTGACCGAATCAACCATGAACTCGAGGGCTTTTAAACCGCCACCTTTTTGGAAGGCGGGT
>JANLWR010000594.1:0-5896 GCA_031364625.1 Deinococcales bacterium
AAATTTAAAAGAAAAAATTCAAGCCCTGGCGGCAAAAATTTCAGAACTCGAGTCCAAATAATAAGCTTTAATTGTTGAAAGTAACACTTCATCTGAAGACGATGGTGTTTTCCCAGCGAAAACGGCTTCTGACATGATACGATGCGCCGTGGCATTTCTTGGGTGGGAGGCTTCGTGAATACAACATTGCAAAAACTCGCGGAGAATGCTGCGGTCAACAATGCTATCCGTCCCTGGAATGGTCGAGGCGTCTCAAATTGGATTCAAGGCATTGGCATACACTCGGGAGTCAACTCTCGAGTTCGTTTTTTGTCAGCCCCCAACGAACCGATTCGGATTCGTACCCAAAAAACCGAGATCATGCTGGTCGCCGAAAGCGTCATTGACACCACCCTAGCCACCAAACTTGGTTATCGCGGCGCGAGGGTTTCCACCGTCGAACACCTGCTGGCAGCCCTTTATGTACTGGGGCATTGGCGCGGTTTTGTGATCGAGGTGGACGGTCCAGAAATCCCGATTCTTGACGGCAGCGGACTCGGTTGGGCGCTCGCCCTGGCAGAGCTGACCCCAGAACCAACGCCAAACCCATTCAACCCTTACGACACCGCCGTCGAAATTCGGGGCGGTTACGTCGGTCTGGAATCGTTTAAAGACGGCGAACCCATGCAGATCAGCGTCAGCGTTGGTTTTGCCCACCCTGCCATCGGTGAACAATCCTGGAGTGGGCAACAAGCCGATTGGCTCGAGTTGCTCGATGCCAGAACCTTCGGTTTCGAGCGCGAAATTGAAAGATTGTGGGCTTCGGGTCGCGGACTGGGCGCTCGAGAAGACAACGCCGTGGTTTACAATGAAACTGGACCCAGCGTGCCAACCCGTGGTGCAGACGAGGTGGTGCGTCACAAAGCCCTGGATTTACTCGGCGATTTGTATTTGGTCGGACGCCCCCTGCAAGCCCACGTGGTTTCAGAACGCGCCAGCCACGAGGCGCACGTGGCTTTCGCGCTCGAGCTTCGTTCACAAAGTTAAATTGTTACTGTCAAATTTTAAAGCTCGAGGAATGTCATTCTCGGGTAGGCTGCGCTTCTTGACCCTGACTACAGCACCTGACGGGCTTGGGTCGCTTCTTGACCCTGACTACAGCACCTGACGGGCTTGGGTCGCTTCTTGACCCTGACTACAGCACCTTCTTGCTCGTAAGACAGCACCTGTCGGGCTACTCGCGCTGGCGGGCTTGGGTCGCCGTGCGCACCGTCGTGCAAATGCTGTGCGCACGGCGCACCCTACAAAATCAAATCATTTCAGGGTTGACCACAACATGAGTTCAACGAAGAAGCTCGAGAACAAAATTCTCGAGCTTCGTGTTTTAATCGTCGCTGTAGCGTTCTTGCTTCCACGGATCGCCACGGTCATGATAGCCGTTGCGTTCCCAAAAACCGCGCTCGTCGTGGTCTAAAAACTCGAGTCCAGACACCCATTTGGCGGACTTCCAGATGTACAGGTGCGGGATCACCAAGCGCAGTGGTCCGCCGTGCTCAAGTGGCAATGGTGCGCCCTCGAGCGTGTGGGCAAAAAGATTTTCGGGGCGGTTGAAATCTGAAAGTGGTAAATTGGTGGTGTACCCGCCGTAACAATGAATCACAACATGTGTGGCGGCTGGCTGAAGCGTCACTCGAGACATCAATTCTGGCACGGTGATGCCCGTCCAGGTCACATCGAGTTTTGACCAGTGCGTAACGCAATGAATGTCGTTGGTCAGGGTGGTTTGCGGCATGGCGTTCAATTCATTCCAATCAAACACCGTTTCGGTTGCCAAACCCCAGACGCGAATCCGCACGTTTTCGGGTTCGACCCGAGGGCTAGGACCATAGGTTAAAACAGGAAAGCGCTCGGTTAACGCCTGTCCTGGTGGCGTGCGGCTGGCAAGGTCATCGCTTGGTTTCTTAAAAAATTTTCCAAACATGCCCTAAGTTAGCATCAAAAACCCAAGCTCGAGGTGGGCTGGGTTACGGAGCTAAACCCGAGTTGCAATCAGTTCTTGAAACTTTACAAAGGCTTGGGCGGTGACTTCGACATCTGCCAGTGCGCGGTGTCGCCCGTTGGGCACAAGTCCCAACCTCGAGCAAACCGCATCCAGATTGTGGCTTCGTTCGCGGGGGAAAACGCGTTTTGAAAGTTCGACGGTGCAAATCGCGTGTTTTGGTGGACTGAGGTTTAAACGGTTTGCATTCTCGCGGATAAATCCCATGTCAAAACTGGCATTGTGCGCGACCAGTTGCCGACCAGCAATAAACTCGAGAAACCCAGGCAGGGCGGTTTGAATGCTTGGTGCGTCGCGTACCATGCTGTCACGGATGCCGTTGATGCGGGTGATAAAGTACGGAATGCTGCGCCCAGGGTTGACCAGGGTGTGAAACATTTCGCCCGTCAAGATACCGTCCTCCACGACCATCGCGCCAATCTCGAGGATGGCGTCTCGGGCAGGGGACAAGCCTGTGGTTTCGAGGTCAAATACGACGGCGGTCATCGCCCCTGAGCCTATCATTTTGTGGTGCTTAGGTCATTGATGTTAACAAGTCTTGACAGAATCAGATCGCGTTGCGGGTCACTGCCGAGTTGAAAAACATGCTCGCCAACCTCGAGAAAACCCATTTTCTGGTAGAAACGTCTGGCTTTTGGATTGTGCTCCCAAACGCCCAACCAAATTTGATCGGCATTTTGTGATTCGACATGCTCGAGCACGTGATTTATTAAAGCACCCGCAATGCCTTGTCCATGCCAGGGCGAATCGACGTAAAAGCGCCTGATTTCGGCTGGACGTTGCGCTGTGACATAACTTGGGGCGGGCAGCCAGCTCAGTTGCACATAAGCAATCAATTCAAGTTCAAACTCGCAAACGAACGTGTCAATGTGCGGGTCAAGAATTTCGAGCGTTTGAATCTCGAGACCATACGCTTGAGTGCAATGCTGATCCATGTCCTGACTGCTGTTGTCAGCCTCAAAAGTTTCACGGAATGTTCTCTCGGCAAGTACCGCCAGCGCACTGGCATCGTTTGGTTTAGCTTTGCGAATCAACCACATGCGGGTATTTTAGCCTATTCAAAGCTTTGGAATAAATTGCGCCCGACCCAAATCAATTCCAAACACCACGGTCAAACCGCCCCCAGGCGTATCCTCGAGCCTTAGAGTGCCGTCAGAAATCTCCAAGATGCGTTTGACCATCGCCAAACCGACGCCCGTACCTTCGACGCTGGGGTCAAGCCTCGAGAATAAATCCAAAGCTTTGGTCTTCAGGGCGTTCGGAATGCCTGGTCCGTTGTCGGAGACGCTAAACTCGAGGCTGGTATCGGTCTTTTCCCAGTTGATTTGAATGTCGGTGTTTGGTTTGGTAAATTTCACGGCGTTACCGATCAGGTTGGCAAACAGTTGGTAGAGACGTTCTGGCGAGAAGGTCAGGATCGGAAAGTGGTTGGCTTGAATGATGGTCAGGTTTTTGGCGGCAATTTTAGCCTCGAGTTCTTGGAGTACCACCGCAATCACCTTGTCAACCTCGACGGCATCGAGGGTTTCGTCGATCCGCCCAATTCTGGAAAGCTCGAGCAAACCATTCACCAATGCAGTCATGGTGTTGACGTTGGCGCGAAGCCTCGAGACAAAAAACTCGAGTTCGCTGGTGTCACCCTCTTTCAGGCTCTCTTCCAGCAGGGTGCTCATGCCCTCCAAGCTGACCATTGGGGCTTTCAGATCGTGCGAGACGCTGTACACAAAGGATTCCATCTCGGCGCTTTTTTCTTCCAACGCGCGGTTTCGGGCTTCGAGTTCGGCTCGGGTGTTGGCACGCTCGAGCGCCAACCCAATCGTGGCGGCGGCTCGAGCCATCAGGTCGCGTTCGCCGGCTCGCCATTCGCCGATTTCGGTTTCGCGTCCGACCGACAGCAGCGCGATCACCTGACCGTCTTCGGCTTTGACGGGTTCGATGCCGACGCTGACGCGTCTCGAGCGTAAATCTTCAATCAGGGTATCGTTGTAGGTGGTGTCGTACCAGGCTTTGCGGGTTTCGACAATTTGCCTGGAAATAATCGTGTTGGTGATTGGCACACCAGGTTTTTGAAAGTACCCGCTGTATTCGTCTGGTAAATCGCCGTGAATACCCATCGATTGCAAGAACACCTTGCCGTCAGAATGCTCGAGTTTGAGGATAATAATGTTCTTGGCACTGAGCGCTGGCGACAGCAGGCGCATGGCGGTTTCGGCGACCTCTTCGGCGGTCTGGACGGTTTGCAGGGCGTCCGACAAGCCCGCCAGCAGTTCGGCTCTGCCCCTGGCTTGATGCAGTCGTTCGCGCACACCCGCCCGTTCGAGCGCCAAACCCACCGTGGCGGCGGCTCGAGCCAGCAAATCTTTTTCGGTGACGCGCCAATCACCCAGTTTGGCAGCGCGTCCGACGCTAAAAATAGCCACGATGTTGCCCTCAGAATCCCGAATCGGTTCGAGTCCCAAACTGACTTTGGCGCTGCCGCCGGAATCGTAAAAGGCGTTGTTGGATTCAAGCACCAATTTGGTCAAACGGGTTTGCTCGAGTTGCAGACCTCGGCTCAGAAGATGCTGTTCGTAACCCTTGGGTAAATCGCCCCACGCGCCAGTTACCCGAAGTTGCAGTTTGCCGCGCTGCTCATCGAGTTTTAAGGTAAAAATGTTGGTGGCGTGCAAGGTTGGTCCGAGCAGGCGCATGGCGGTTTGTGCCACGTCATCGGCGGTCTGGGCGCTTTGCAGGGCGTCCGAGAGCGCCGCCAGAAATTCGGCGCGTGACCTGGCTTCAAACAGCGCCTGGGTGGTGTGAATCCGCTCGAGCGAGACCGCGATGGTGCGACCTGCGGCTGCCAGCAAATGCATTTCGACCTCACTCCAGGGGCGTTCACGCTTTGGTCGCAAGGCGGTCAGGGCACGGTTGCCAGCGATAAAATTGAGGCTCGAGGGTAAAATTGGCACGAATGCCACAGCCCTGATGCCCGCCGCCAGCCATTGTCGGTGTGGCGTCGGGGTTTGCGCGTAATCGTCCAGAAAGGTCGGATTGTTCGAGTGCATGGCATTTAACAAACTCAGATCATCGATCTCGTGCCAGGCGTTTAAGTCAGCCAATTGCGCAATGGCTTCGTGTCCTTCAAAATCTTCAAAACGCAAGCTTTTGTCCTCGAGCACCGCAAAACCCAGGCTTGCCCCCGCAAAATATGGGCGCAGCACCTCGAGCGCGGCGCGTTCCAAATCCCTGGCGTTTTCGATGCCCTCCAAAAGCCGCGAAAGTGCCAGCAGGGCGCTGGCTTCGGGGGCTTGGGTGCTCGGTTCTTTGGACAGCAGACGTTCGATTGGAATGGTGATCACTCGGGTTGCGGCGATCAGGGCATAACGACGTGCGGCGCTGAAGGCTCGAGCCTCGTTCACCCGTCCGAGCGCCAAAACCCCAAACGTTCCGGCGGCGTTGGTCAGCGGCAACAACGCCAAACTCGAAGCTGGAACGTGCTTGAAGACCCGACTGCCTTCACCAAAACTGAGATCGTCGACAAAAAGAGCGTGAGAGGTGTCAAGCACCGTCCAAATCTCGTCGGTCGTGCGATCAAGCGAAGCAATCTTGGTTTTGATGTTTGCCGCCAAGCCCTGACCGAATGCCGATAGTAACTCGAGTTTGACGCCCTCCAAGGCGTAAAGAGCCAAGAAATCCACATCAAAAACGTCGTGGATTCCCGCCAACAATTCTTCCAATAGAACATCCAAGCCAGGGCTGGAAATCAGCAGCGCCGTAAACCGCTCGAGCAGACTGGCGGGCAGTCGAACCTCGAGGTTTTCGGTGTCTGGCGGCGCAGAATGGGTGATTGCCGCCGAAAATTCGGGCATGAGCACTTGG
>JANLWR010000603.1:0-2088 GCA_031364625.1 Deinococcales bacterium
CCGCAGGAAACTGCGGGGTTCCGTGGATCATGTGCCAATAGATCAGGTCGGGGATCACCACCAACTCCCCATCCTCGGACATCTTCGGACCGTTTAGGTCCGGGTCATACGCAGATTTGTACGTTGCCACACAGCCCCCGCTATGCATCCCCCGCTCATCGAAAGCACCGCGCCCTTGCTCGAGGTGTACGCCAGTTGCGGGGTTGCCGCGCCCAGAATCGCCACAAACGACGCCGTGTTGATGATGCTGCCGCCACCGTTCCGACGCATCGCGGGAATGCCGTATTTGCAACCCAAAAACACGCCCTTGACGTTGATAGCAAACGTCAAATCCCAAACGTCCTCTTCGGTGTTGATGGCGTCATCGTCTTGCCCGTGGCTGATGCCAGCGTTGTTGAACATAATGTCAAGTTTGCCAAACGAATCCTCGGCGACCTGCACCATATTTTTCGCGTCCGCCGCCTTGGAAATGTCGGCTTTGGCAAACACCGCCTCGCCCCCAAGTTCGAGGATGCTGGCAACCACTATTTGCCCTGGGGCTTCGTTCAGGTCAACGACCACGATTTTCGCGCCCTCTTTGGCGAACAACAACGCGGATTCTTTGCCGATGCCACTGGCAGCGCCCGTAATCAATGCCACTTTGCCCTCTAAACGCATACAGCCTCCAATTTGGTCACGCATCACAGCATAATCCAGGGAATACCAGCAAGTGCAAATGTTTGACATCAAATGATTTCAGAAACTCGTACACTCATTCGGGAACTCGAGTGCCGTTCATCGCGTATCCAAACCGTTGAGACTGAGTTGATTTGAAACCATGCTGACACCAAACTGCCCTTACTGCAACTCGAGCATCCCAGACAACGCCAGCATTTGCCTCACGTGCGGCTCAAACCTGGTTAACATTTCACTCGAGACCCGTGACCCAATTTCGGCATTGCCAGCCAACACCGAACTTGGGCAGGGTGAATACAGAATTTTGAACGAAATCGCGCGGGGTGGCTTCGGGATTACTTACCTTGCGTTTCACGTGTCCGCCAAAACCTATGTTGCCGTCAAAGAATGCTTCCCAGATGGTTTGGTCACTCGAGCTGGTTTAAACGTCGCTGCGAACCACAGCAAAGAACTCGAGTTTCAAAATACGTTAGAGCATTTCAACCGTGAAGCCAAAATCTTAAGCAAACTCGAGCACCCCAGCGCCACCGAAATTCTGGCTCACCTTTCAGAAAACAACACCGCCTACATCGTCATGGAATACGCCAAAGGTGAAACCCTCGAGCACCGAATATTGCGCAAAAAACTCTTAAGCAGCAACGAAGCCATACAAATTCTCGAACCCATCCTCGAGCTTTTATCCGAAGTTCACGACCTTGGCGTGTTGCACCGCGACATCAAACCCGCCAACATCATTCTGACTTCAAAACGCCCTGAATTGATCGATTTCGGCAGCGTGATCGAGTACAACATCGGCTCGGGTAAAAAAATCACTTCCAGATTGTTGACCCCCGCTTACGCACCGCTCGAGCAATACGGGCAAGTCGTGACCTTGACGCCAGCCACGGACTTGTACGCGCTGGGCGCAACCTTTTACGAAGCCATCACGGGCATCACCCCGCCCGATGCCATCTCGAGGTTGAACGGCGTGAAACTCAAACCCATCGAAGAACTCGAGCCGAACATCAAACCCAACCTGGCAATCATCATCAACCGCACGCTCGAGATGAAATTGGAAGACCGGTTTTTGAGCGCACGGCATATTCTCGAAACGTTAAAAGATGATTTTCGGTATTCAAATCAGTCAGGTGTCTCGAGGGTGAACTCGCAGTCAAATGCGGCTTTCTCGAGTTTTCCAAAGATGCCGGCTACAACGATGACACCTGCTCAACATGCGCAAGCGCTAATACAAACACCCAATCCATTGCTTCCAAAGCACTATCCCATGCACGCAGAAAACCCAGAGTACGAAATGTTAACCTTCCCTCGATTTTTGGCTATTTTTCTGAGTTTTTTTGTCACATTAGGAATTTCCCTTTTAAGTCACCGATTTGGTTTATATGGCATTCCCATCCCATTTGCGTACTTTTGGCT
>JANLWR010000606.1:0-10357 GCA_031364625.1 Deinococcales bacterium
CCCGAAATCACGACCATGTCTTACCCCGACGGACGCGTGATTCAGTACGTCACCAGCCTGTTTAAATGCAAAGTGATTGGCGGAAAACTTGGGGTTGATGCAGAATCTTTGGCACTCGAATGGTTTGATCCGCTCGAGTTGCCGACACCGTTCAGTCCAAATCATGTTTCGCGCCTGCAAGATGCACTGGCGGGACAAACAGCCGCGTTCTGGCGGTAAAGATCACACGATTTTTTCAAGAATTCTCGAGTTGGCAAATATTTTAAATGTCTTGATTCTGGGGCAGCATCACCAGATCACGAATCGTAATGTGACGCGGCAAGGACAGCATGTAAACCACCGCGTCGGCAACATCTTCGGAACGCAAACCAGCATGTTCGCTGACTTTTTGTTCGATCAATTCTGGGGTTAATTCGCCCCATAAATCGTTGAGCACAATCCCTGGCGCTATCGAACCGACCCGCACGCCTTGGGCGGCAACCTGACGGCGAAGCGCATGGACAAAAGCTTGAATCGCGTGTTTGCTGGCGTTGTAAACGGATTCCCAATGAATGGTTTCGTGCCCAGAAATCGAACTGGTCACCAGAATATCGCCTGACACTCGCTCGAGCATGTGTGGCAGCACCGCCCGCACGGAACGCAGCACACCGTTGACGTTGGTGTCCATCAGTTGCGCCCAATCGTCGGGATTGCCCTCGCTGACAAGCCCTGGAACGTAAATTCCAGCGTTGGCAAACAGCACATCAATCTGCCCGAAATGCGCCAGGGTTCGTTCGACCATATTGCTGACATCGCTGGCTTTGGTGACATCGGTTGGCACAACCAGGGCAGCCGCTCCAAGGCTGACTTGAAGTTCCTCAAGCTTGTGGCTTGAACGGGCAGCCAGGGTCAGTTTTGCACCGCATTTTGCCAGTGCCAGGGCGCTGGCTTTGCCAATGCCAGAACTTGCGCCGGTCACGATCACGACTTTTCCCTCGAGTGGATGGTTCATGGTTGAATCACGATCATAAACGATCTTCAGTTGGTTTGGGTTCTCGAGCCTGGTTCGCGCACCGCCACTTCCTGAATTTCACCAAAACTGCTTTCATAACGCCGAATGTTCTCAGCGAGCGCCTGAAGAAAGGCTTTGGCATGACGCGGACTGGTGATCACCCTCGAGACGACTTGCGCGGGTTGACCTGGAAGACTAAACGCAAAGTCAAAGACAAATTCGTTGGCGGTGTGCGAGATCAGGGCAAAATTGGTAAATTTCCCTTGCGCGGTTTCGGCACTGAGGTCCAAACGAACTTCGCCTTGGTTGTCATTCATGGCTGTACTTTGTCAGAAAACTGGCGCGGCGATTGCGAGGCAATGAACAGAACACAAAAATCCTAAATTGAAGCTCGAGCATTGTGGTGTAAATCACATCTAAAACCCAATCTCGAGAATTCTTGTACACTGGCAAAATGTTGAATTGGTTGCTGATTCTTGTTCCTGTGGCTTTCGTGCTCGAGTTTGTGGTTCATCCGCCACAAACCTGGATTTTTATTGTTTCTGCCGCCGCCATTTTACCGTTGGCGGGCTTGATGGGCAAAGCCACCGAAGAACTGGCAGCCCGAACGGGCGCAACAATTGGTGGTTTGTTGAACGCCACGTTTGGCAATGCGACCGAATTGATTATCGCATTTTTTGCGCTGCAAGCGGGCAAGTTCGATGTGGTCAAAGCCAGTATCACAGGTAGCATCATTGGAAATTTGTTGTTGGTGCTTGGTTTGGCGGTGTTTTTGGGCGGTTTGAAGTACACCAAGCAAACCTTCAACCGTGAAAGTGCGGGTACGGCAGCGAGTTTGCTGGTCATCAGTTTGATCGCGTTTCTGGTGCCAGCGCTGTTTGATGTTGCCGAGAAACAATTTGGAGTCTCGAGCGCTCAGATCAAAATTGATGACGCCAACCTGGCGCTCGGTGTTAGTTTTGTCTTGTTGGCGTTGTACGCCGCAAATATTGTCTTTACCCTCATTACCCACAAGGATGTTCTGTCAACCTCCGACGAAGCCGAATCGGAGCATCATGTGACCGAATGGAGTGTTCCTGTTGCGCTGGGTGTGTTACTCGGCAGCACGATCATGGTCGGTTTTATGTCCGAGTTTTTGGTCTCGAGCATCGAAGGCTTTACCAAAACTTTTGGCTTGTCAGAGTTTTTTGTGGGTCTTATTATTATTCCCATTGTGGGTAACGCCGCCGAGCACGCCAGCGCGGTGGTTTTTGCCATCAAAAACCGTATGGAATTGGCGGTCACGATTGCAATTGGCAGCACGGTTCAGGTGGCGTTGCTGGTCGCGCCGATATTGGTGATTTTGTCGTGGGTGATTGGCAAACCCATGAATTTGGTTTTGAACAACCCGCTCGAGATTGTGACTTTGATTGGTGCGGTGTTGATTGCCAATAGCGTCACCCGCGACGGTGAAACCAACTGGCTCGAGGGGTTTATGTTGTTGGGCGTGTATGTAATTCTGGCGTTGGCGTTCTTTTTCTTGCCGAACCCTCCTGGAATTACGGGACACAATTGAATTTTTTAAGTTGATACCCTGGTGTTTCAGGCTCGAGGTTTGATTGATGCTTGCCTTTTGAGGCATTGTGGTTTAGAATCTTATTACGTTATTTACAGAAGATTGCATTGAAATACGTATAATCGTCTCAGCCCAACGAGGAGCACATGGAAGCAGCCAGCATCTCGAGTCCGATCATCACAAACGCGCTCTTAAAAGGCTTGAACACGGCGTTTGTCGCCTCTGAGAGTGACAGTGGTTGGCTCAACGGCATTCTGTTCTCGCTCGAGAACATGGATTCAACCAGCGCGTCACGTGCACCCGCATTGGGTCGCCCGACCATTGCCGCGCATGTCCATCATGTGCGTTTATGCCTAAACGCTGTCAGGGCGTGGGCGAGGGGCGAGCAACCACACCCCGACTGGGGCAGCAGTTGGAAAGTCACGAACGTCGATGAAACTGAGTGGAACGACTTAAAAACTGGCTTGAGGGCAGAGTTTGAGCTGACAAAAACACTGATCGAGAACGAAAGCACTTGGACAGAACGCAGCCTCTCGAGCGCAATCGATAACATTGCGCACTGCGCCTACCATGCCAGCGCCATACGGCAAATCATGAAACTTTGAAACTCGAGTTTTCAAGAAAAGGAACGTGATGGGCTTGGGCAAAAGCCAGACGAAACCAGTCAAACAAAATAAATCATCCCCTCGAGATGTTGAAACATTTCTTGCCGAACTCGATTCTGGGTTGAAGTCAGAGATTCTGGCGATCAGGCAAATTATTCTTGGTGTGAACCCAAACATTTCAGAAGAAATCAAGTGGAATGTACCCAGTTTTTGTACCTCTAAGCATTTTGCCACGTTTCACCTACGCGCCAAAGACAGCTTGGGAATCATTCTTCACTTGGGTGCAAAAGTGCGTGATACGGCGATAACTGGTATCAAAATCAGCGACCCTGAATCCTTGCTCGAGTGGCTCGGAAGCGACCGCGCAATGGTTAGGTTTTATGATTTAAAAGACATCGAGACAAAAAAGTTGGCTTTTGTAAACATTATTCAACAATGGATCGAGCATGTTTAAGCATTTTGCACCAACGCGCCAGCCGACGAATTTATTCATAAGCCCTCTCTGGAGATTTTAAAGGAGCAAACCATGATTACAGGCATCACGCACGTTGTCCGTTACATCCCCAACGAAGAACAAGCCCTCACGTTTTACCGTGAGATGCTGGACTTTGAAGTCAAAATGGACAACCCAATGGGCGCACCCGAACAGCGTTGGTTGACCATGAACCTGGCGGCACAACCACAAATGGAATTGGTGCTGATGAACCCAAACGGTTGGTTTAAAGGTCAAGCGCTCGAGGATGCACTGTCACAAATTGGCAAGCAACCACAGTTGATTCTTGCCACCGACGACATCAATGCGCTGCACGCCAAGTTCAAAGCCGCAGGTCATGATCCATCCGAGGTCAACACCACCCCTTGGGGGCAAGATGTACAACTGCGCGACCCATTTGGAAATTCGATTTACGTGGTCCAAAACCAAAGCGCTTAAACTCGAGCCTCTAACTCTTCTGGTCACGCCATCAAAAATGGCGTGATTCTTGCTCAAGTTGCAAAACACTGCTCGAGCACGGGTTCAGATCAAAAATCATGGGGTTGATATTTATCAATTCACAGATTGGGTGTAAAAAGAGACATGAACAACCAAACCCTGCTGATTTCTGAAAGCCTGCCAAGCCTCGCACGCTCACTGAACATCACCGATCAACTCTGCGCACTGATTCCCGAAAATTCGCTCGAGTGGCGACCAGTTGACCCAAGCGGCGCGTTTCAATTTAGCCTTGGGGAAATTGCATTTCATCTGGCAGACGCCAGGTTGCAATTTGCCAGACAACTATCAGGAAAGACCGAGCCTGACGAGCATTACATGCTCGAGTATCTCGAGAACCCCGAAGACGGCATTCGCTGGAAACTCAAACCCCACGAGGGCAAAAGCCAGATGCTCGATTACCTGAAAACATCTCGAGCCGAGTTTCAAGTCTGGTTGGACAAACCTGCTAGCGAGCTGTTGCAGACCACACCCAGCAGCGAGGCTGTGTTTCAAAAAGCGCTCGAGAATGCCGAACAACGCGGCACAGACACGACCGCCATGCGAAAACGTGGGGCTGCCACGATCATGCGGGTTTTGACGGGCGCGGTGATTCATGAAACATCGCACCGAGGCACACTGCACGCGCTGTTGCGACAACACGGCATCAATCTGCCAGAGAATTAAGGCACTCGAGAATCCAAAACCTGGCTTTGTTTGGTTTTATGAGTGATTGATAACGTCACCTTGCGAGTTTGGTCACTGCGTACTCGTGCTTAATGCGTTAGACTAAAATTAATGCGGGAAATTAGCGTCTCTAGCGGTGGACATGCCTGGCCCTTTTCCAAAGGGCTTGTGGTTGAATCGCTGCTGAACGCCGAAATCGAACGCGAACCCGCGATTGTCATTGCCAGACGCGTCGAACAACGCCTGCTGGACGAGAATTTACGGGTTGTTGATCCCAGCAAACTTAAAGAAATCGTTTCCGAAGAGGCAAGGGAATTGCTCGGTGGCGAGGCAGCCGATAAACTCGAGGCGCAAACCCCAGCTTTTGAAGATGTGGTCGTGACCGATGGGGACTCGAGTATTCCGTTTTCCAAGGGCATTCTGACAAGATCGCTCGAGCTGGCTGGCGTGCCGATCAAGGACGCGCACGAGCTGGCAAAAGAACTCGAGCGTCAACTGCGCATTTCGGGCATTACCGCAATTGACCGCTCAGACCTCGAGAAACTGGCGGTCGAAGAAGTTGAGAAGCAATTGGGTTCGCAAGCCCGCGATGCCTACCTCGGACGTTGGCAACGCGCCAGTTTGGTCAATGTTGTGGACGAGGACACGGGTGTCAACTTTCCGTTTAGCAAGGGTATTTTGGCGCAGTCACTGCTGGCAACGGGGTTAAGTCCAGCTTACGCGCACCGTTTGGCTCGAGAGATTGAATTAAAACTCTTTGAACGCGGCGAACCCACCATTGACCGCACGGGCTTGCGTGAAATTGTCGAAGCCGCCATTCGGGTCGAAGTCGGCGAGGACATGGCAGGGCGTTACACGCTGCTGCGTTCGATTCGTCGTCCCGAAAAACCAATTTTGATTGTGATTGGCGGCGTGACTGGCACGGGCAAAAGTTACCTCGCCGCCGAGGTTGCCTACCGTCTGGGCATCACCCGCATTGAAAGCACCGATTCGATCCGCCAAGTCATGCGAGCCATGATTGCCAAAGATTTGATCCCAACCCTGCACGCCAGCACCTTCGACGCCTGGACGGCGACGCTCGAGCCTCATGTTGCCGCGCAGTACAAATCCAAAGGTGGACGCAGGGTCATGAAACCCACGCCAGATCAGTTGTTGGATGGTTTCCGCGATCAGGTCAAGCAAGTCACCGTTGGCGTTCGCGCCATCATCGAACGAGCCAGCAACGAACACTCGAGCATGTTGATCGAGGGCGTGCATATCGTTCCAGGGTTTTTGCCCACCGAAGCCTTCAAAGACGTGATTGTTGTGCCCGTGGTGATTGTCGTCAAAAGCGAGGAGGAGCACCGCAAACGCTTTTACCTGCGCGACCAGGAAACCAGCCAGCACCGCCCGATGGAGCATTATTTAGAGCATTTTGAAGACATTCGCGCCTTGCAGGGTTACATCGAGCAAATGGCAAAAACCGTTGGCGTGGCAATCATTGACGGTGAAAGCATCGACGTTGCCGCCGAAGGCGTGATCGAGGTCGTGACCAAAAAAGTGCTGGCGGTACGCGCCGAAACCGAACGCGCCAAAGAGAAAGCGTTGCAAGACGCGCCTCGAGCCTGATTCAGAGTTGAATCAAACCCGCTTTGGTCGGTCTAAAACCACACGCGGCATAAAACGCTTCGAGATTGTCATCAAAATCCACGTGAACCCACTCGCAACCATGACCTCGAGCATATTGAACCGCTTGAGCGACCAGTTCGCGTCCGATGCCACGGCGTTTGTACTCCGCATCGACCGACGGGTCAAGCAAGAACGCGTGAACGCCAGCGTCGCCAATCAATTTGACAAACCCCACCAGTTTTGAGCCGTCAAACGCCGCAACATAACAAAACGCCGCCTCGAGTTCGGGTTGAAAATCTATTGCATACGGTCTTCCCCAGGCGCTCGAGAAAAGGGCGTTCATGGCTGCATTCTCGAGGGGAGGGTTCATTTGATACGTGATGTTCATGCTCGTTACACTATCAGCCTTGAGGCTCGAGATGAAATTTTGCCTCAGAATTTGTTAAACTTTTACGCATGGACGCACTCGATTTACTTCGCTTAAACCTGCTCTCCCCGATGGTGCTGGCATTTGTGCTGGGTTTGGTGGCGGTCTGGGTTAAATCGGATTTGAAATTGCCCGAGCAGTTGTACACGGTTTTAAGCATTTATTTGCTGTTTGCGATTGGTTTAAAAGGTGGCGGCGAGTTGTCGATCACATCGTTTGCTGTGCTCTGGAAACCGATGCTGGCAACACTGGTGTTGGGGGTCAGCATTCCTTTGGTGGCGTATCAAATTTTGCTGCGCCTTGGGCGTTTAAACGTGGTGGATGCCGCTGCGATTGCCGCCCATTACGGTTCGGTCAGCGCCGTCACGTTCACGGCTGCCCTCAGTTTCGCCCAAGCCCAAAACATCGAACTCGAAGGATTTATGCCCGCCTTACTTGCCCTGCTCGAAGTTCCAGGAATTGTCGTGGCGTTACTTCTGGCACGGGCTAGCCTCAACCCAAACTCAAGTCAAACCACACACTCGAGCATGGGAGAGGTTTGGCGCGAATTGTTCACTGGGCGCAGCTTGTTTGTTTTATTGGGGGGCTTGGTGATCGGTTGGCTCAGTGGTAAAGCTGGTCTGGAACAAGTCAAACCCTTTTTTGTAGACCCATTTAAAGGCGCACTCACCTTGTTCTTGCTCGAAATGGGCATGGTCGCGGCAAGTCGCCTGCGTGATTTTCTGAGAGTCGGCGGTTTCTTGACCGCGTTTGCCATCATCATGCCGGTCATCAATGGAAGCTTGGGGGTGGTGCTCGGACATTTTGCGGGTTTAAGTGTGGGTGGTTCGTTCGTGCTGGGCGCAATGGCAGGCAGCGCGAGTTATATTGCCGCCCCTGCCGCGATTCGGGTTGCCCTGCCGCAAGCCAATCCCGCCTATTATTTGGGCATGTCTTTGGGTGTGACCTTCCCGTTTAACCTTTCGCTCGGTATTCCGCTCTATTACGCGGTCGCCACCGCCCTGGGAGCGCCGCGATGAAAACCATTGCCGCATTCCGCATCACCATCATCGCCGAGGCATTGCTCGAGGATCGTCTGATCCGTGATGTGAAAACTTGCGGCGCCAAAGGTTACACGGTCACCCAAGCCCATGGTGAAGGCACTCGAGGGGTTCGGGCTTCGCAGTGGGAGGGCGGCAACATCAAACTCGAGACCATCGTTTCAGAGGTGGTTGCCGATACAATTCTTGAGATGGTGGCGAGCAAATACTTTCAGCATTTTGCCGTGATCGCCTACCTCGAGACTGTAGCCGTGGTTCGTGGTGAAAAATATCTTTAACCTGAGTGTTAGACTTACACCCAGTCCAAAAAACATTGGGGGAGCACCATGAAACTCGAGCTATTTACTGAAGCCTGGGCGCAACAAGCCGCAAGTGTTCTGCAAGCCAGCGAAGGCTACAAAAACGCCGCCAAAACCTGGGAGGGCGCAATGGTCATGACCATGCAAGCCGACGCCAGTTTGGGCATCCCAGAGGCACGCTCGGTGTACTTTGACCTCTGGCACGGCGAGTGCCGCGAGGCTCGAGCGGCAAGCAGTCAAGACATTGCCAGTGCGCCATATGTGATTTCCGCCGATGCGTTCACCTGGAAACAAGTGCTGGAAGGCAAACTCGAGCCGATAGCGGGTTTGTTGCGCGGCAAGTTAAAACTGGTGAAAGGCAACATGGCGGTGCTGGCGCGGTACGTGCTGGCTGCCAAAGAATTGGTGCTCGGCGCAACCCAAGTCCAAACCATCTTCCCGGGCGAGTGAGATGAAAGCCGTCACCTTCCAAGATGTCGGCGTTGTACAGGTTTCCGACGTTCCAGAACCCGAGCTTCTCGAGGATTCTGATGTGATCGTTCGCGTCACGCGCTGCGCGATTTGCGGTTCGGATTTGCACTTGTACCACGGCGATATTCCCATGATGCCCGGCGACACCTGCGGTCATGAATTTACGGGCGTGATCGAAGACACTGGCAATGGCGTTAATTTAAAACGCGGTGATCGGGTGGTTGGTACGTTTCACACCGCCTGCGGCGCGTGCAGTGCTTGCCGTCGCGGAGAATTTCACTTGTGCTCGAGCGGGGCGGTTTTTGGCTACGGACCAATTTACGGCAGTCTCAACGGCACGCAAGCCGAATTCGCTCGAGTGCCCAAAGCCGATGTGAATTTGCGTTTGATTCCCGCAGAACTCGAGGATGAACAAGCGCTGTTTGCGGGTGACATTCTGACCACCGCTTACGGTGCGGTCAAAAATGCGGGCGTAATGATCGGCGAAACTGTTGCGGTCATCGGTTGCGGTCCTGTCGGCATCATGGCAATTCAGAGCGCTTTTGCGCGTGGGGCGGCTCGAGTGCTCGCCATTGATTTGCTTGAGGAACGCCTGAACTTGGCGGCGAGCTTGGGTGCGATTACAGTTAACGGCGCAAGCTCTGACCCTGTTGGACGCGTCATGCAACTGACCGACGGCGAGGGTGCGGATGCCGTGATTGAGGCGGTGGGCGGCGCTCGAACCATCAATTTGGCGTTTGAACTCGTGCGTCCTGGAGGTCGGATTTCGGCGGTGGGCGTCTCGAGTGAAACCACCTTTGAATACCCGCTCATGCAAAGCCTGACCAAAGACGTGACCTTCAGAATTGGCTTGGCGAACATTCACCGCGACATTGACGAAACCCTGGCACTGATCTCGAGTGGCAAAATTGACCCAACCATCGTGATCTCACACCGTCTAAGCTTAAGTGAAGCTGTGGAAGGTTACGACCTATTCGACAAACGCCAAGCCAGCAAAGTCATTTTGATTCCGTAGCAGCACACGTTTTGAAGCTCGAGATACCCACCACAATAAGCTGAAAGCGCTGGTAGGGTGCGCCGTGCGCACCGTCGGACACATGCAATTGGTGCGCGGGGCGACCATGCCCGAAGCGATCCCGCCCGAAGGTGCATTTTGGGATCAAGAAGGTGCGTTTTGGGATCAAGAAGGTGCATTTTATGGTCAAGAAGCGCACCCTACCAAATCTCGAGCTTCAACCCAGGAGAACCCCATGACAATTGCTCGAGAATCTTTCACCACCAACACGCGCAAACTGAATTACGCCAGCTTTCCAATGCGACTCTGGCAGAAAGCCAAAAAACTTGGCATCTGGAATCCGAGCGATATCGATTTTTCTCAGGACATCAAAGATTGGGCGGCATTGAACGACCTCGAGCGTGAAGTGCTCTTAAACCTCGCCGCAATGTACCAGGCGGGCGAGGAAAGCGTGACGCTCGATCTTTTGCCGCTGATCATGGTGATTGCCGAACAAGGGCAACTCGAGGAGGAAATATTTTTAACCAGCTTCTTATGGGAGGAAGCCAAACACCTCGAGACGTTCGGGCGTTTTATGAATGAGGTCGCGCACGCCGACGGTGATCTCTCGAGGTTTCACACGCCCAGTTACCACACCATTTTTTACCAGGAATTGCACACCTCGCTCGAGCTTTTAAAAACCGATTCCAGCC
>JANLWR010000632.1:0-9778 GCA_031364625.1 Deinococcales bacterium
TGATCTCCTCCAGCAAGCAAGGGTGTCACCATGAGCTTCGATCATCTTTCAAAAATTGAACGGGTTGTGCTGCAAAAACGGGCGCAACAACTCTCCTTAAGCCAAAGCCTGGACTCAAACCCAAAACTCGAGGTGGTGACCTTGACCATTCAGAACAAACGTTTTGCCCTCGAGTTACAGGATTTACACGCGGTGGTGCGTTCCAAAATCACCAAGCTGCCAGGTTTAAACCCCGTTGTTGCGGGCGCAATCAATCTTCAAGGTCAACTGGTCAGCGTGCTCGAGTTGGCTTTGCTGCTGGGTTTGGATTTGCCCGAAGCAAGGGACGAATGCGTGTTGCTGGTGAATACCCCGCATGGAAACCTTGGCTTGCACTTGCCAAACCTGCCCGAACTCGAGACGATTGACGCGCCTAACGCCCAAAACTCGAGTTTGAACGAGATTGTGCTTTTAAACATAAACCAACTGCTGCAACGCGTGGAAACATTGCAGCTCGAGAAAAAAGTATGATCGAACTGAATTCTTGAGACCCGAGTGAGCTTGTTGAAAGGTGCTGGAGGTTTTTCGTGCGAGAAATATATCAAAGGTTTAGAAACCTGAAATTGTTCCAAAAAATATTATTGATCGTTCTTGGACTTACCTTGCCCGTGGTTGCGTTGGCAAGTTTATTTGTGGTGAACGAATTCATGAGGGTCACGAGAAGCAACGCGGGCGTGCGTTTGCAAGGTTTGGCGTACAACGCCGCCGATAAACTTGACCGCAACATGTTTGAACGCTACGGCGATGTTCAAGCTTTTGCGGTCAGCAAACAAGCCACATCGCTCTATGTAGACGAAATCATCCCGTGGATGAACACCATGACCAAAATTTATGCCCCCAGCTATTCACTGATGCTGATGGCGAACCTGAGTGGCAAAATCATTGCCACCAATACCGTCAAAGGCGACGGGACGGCACTGCAAAACAACACTGTGATCGGTCAAAATGTCAGTAACCGAACATGGTTTCAGGCGGCGGTCACAGGTAAAATTGCTCAAAGCTCGAGTTTGGTCACAGATGTTCATCACGAACCGCTTGTGGCGGCAGTTTTCGGCGCACAAAATGATCTGGTGATGTCTTTTACCGCCCCAGTGCGCGGCGCAACCGGTGAAGTGATTGGTGTTTGGACTAATTTTTTTGATTGGCAGGTGGTCAAAACCATTTTAAGTGATGTCGAACGAATCGCCAGCACTGAAGGTCATCAAAGTGTCAACCTGATCCTTGCCAATAAGAACGGTTTTTTGCTGGCGGGGGCAAACGATGAATCGATTCTCAAAAACAAATTAACCGATTACGCCAGTATTGTCGGCGCGACCCAAAAAGTTTCAGGGTACAGCAACGGTCAAAGTTACGGCGGAATTGATTTGAATATCAACAGACCCGCCATTGAAGCCTGGTCACGCGAATTTGGTTACTCGAGTTATAACGGCTTGGGTTGGGTTGTGGGCGCCAGTCAAGACAATTCAGAAATTGCTGCCGAAGGACGGGGTTTGCTGGGTGCGGTGATTGCGGCAGCCCTTGCGGTACTCGCCATGACCGTGCTTTCGGGTTGGTTGTTGGCACGTTACCTGGCACGGCGGGTGAACAACATGGTTGGTGTTGCCAATGAACTTGCCAAGGGCGATATCAAGCAAAAAATTGAGGATCACAATCAAGACGAAATTGGTGATCTGGCAAGGGCTTTTGACCGCATGATCGGGCATCAAAGCACAATGGCAAAAGTTGCCGATCAAATCAGCATGGGTGACCTCTCGAGCGAGGTCAAAGCCGCCAGCGATAACGACACGCTCGGTTTGGCTTTTACCCGCATGGGCACCAATTTAAAAGTTTTGATTGGCGAGATTCAGCGCAGTTCGGGCAATGTTGCCAGTGCCTCAAATCAAATTTTGGCAGTCACCAGCCAACAAGCCTCGGGGGTCAGCGAACAATCGGCGGCAATCACCCAAACCAGCGCCACCGTCGAAGAGGTCAGAGCCAGCGCCGACCAAGCCGTTGACATGGCAAATACCGTCAATGACAACGCCCAAGCCGCCTCTCGAGTGGCGACCATTGGTGTCTATGCTGTGGAAGAAGCCACAAGGGGCATGGAGGAAATCAAAAATCAGGTTTCTCAGATTGCCGAAAACATTGTCGCGCTTTCAGAACAAACCCAGCAAATTGGTGAGATCATCACCACCGTCAGTGACCTTGCCGATCAATCAAACCTGCTGGCATTGAACGCCGCCATCGAAGCGGCTCGAGCTGGCGAACAGGGCAAAGGTTTTGCCGTGGTCGCCCAAGAAATTCGTCTGCTGGCAGAACAATCTAAAAGTGCCACCTTTCAGGTGCGCGGCATTCTGGGTGATATTCAAAAAGCCACCAACACCGCCGTCATGACCACCGAACAAGGTTTGAAGGTCGCCAATGCGGGTACGCAAAACATTGATCAGCTTGGACAGACCATTCACGAACTCTCCGAGACCATTCAACAAGCCGCCTACAGTTCGCAACTGATTGGCGCGAGTGTGCGCCAACACAGCGTTGGCATGGAGCAAATCGCGGCTGCCATGCAAAACATCAACCGTGCCACCTTTGAAAACCTCAGCACCACCAACCACACCAAAGCGGCTGCCGAAAACCTCAACAAACTCAGCCGCCGATTGAACAATTTGATTACCGGTTACAAAACCGAATCGCTACTTGTCCCCGAAATTGAAACCCCATTTTCACTGCCTGAGGGCAAAAAACAAGATTCCGAAATCGACATTTTTAGCACCTCATCATGAAAGACCTCGAGCTGGTGTTTGAAGAGGAATTTTTACAGCGTTTAAAGACGTTGAGCAAAAACCTCGGTTTGAACGCAATTTTGCACCTCGAGTTACAGCGAATTGCGGTTGCCGCCCGAAGTGCCGATCAAACTGAACTTGAACAAAGTGCAGCACGACTCGAGCGTGAACTTCTTCAAAACCCACAAGGATTTGCAGTCTTCGAGCTTGCCAGCAATGACCCAAAAAGCTTGCAATTGCTCGAGGTGCTGGGTTTAAAAGCTGTGCCGCTCGAGTTTGACAATGCTTTTTTGATGGCTTTTGAGCAAGAGTTAGCCACCAGACGCATCAGTTTACAAACCCTGATTTCTGCATGGCGGGCAAACCCAAATGATGCGCCTCGAGATCAAGCCAAGCTCGAGACGCACCGTTTACGGGTTGCCGCCCGAGCCGTACAACACCCGCTCGAAACACCATTTGAGCTTTTAGCACAAGTCCTCGAGCAAGCCGACTTGCGAGCTTTGGAATACTTAGCGCAAACTCGAGATGAACACGGTTTTTTTGAGTCTTTGCTTGCCACACCAAAAACCAGTCCCAGTCCTTCCAAGCCCACCAGCACCGACAGCGTGCGGGTCAATGTACAACGCCTGGACACCCTACTGGCTCAATCTGGTGAATTAACCATCGCCAGAATCAAACTCGAGACTCGAGCCAAAAATGTCAGCAGTCTTTTAAATCGTTTGCGGCTAGCCCGTAAAAACTGGCGTGCGGCGCGTTCAATCCGCAACCGACTGGCAAAAGAGGTGCAAAACCAAGACCTGCAACAATTTTTAGGTTTTTTTGACCGCTTTGAAGACCGTTACCACCTGATAATCGAGAACCTCGAGCAACTGGTGGACGACCTGGCACAAGACACCGCCCAACTGCGCAGCGTCAACAGCATCATCGAAAATGAAGTCCTTAACGTGCGTTTGCTGCCAGCCTCAAACCTCTTTCCAAACCTCGAGCGACTGGTGCGCGATTTAAGCCAAAGCCTTGGCAAACGTGCGAAATTTGAGACTTACGGCGGTGAGATTGGCTTGGATCGTAAAATCCTTGACGGACTTCGTGACCCGCTCATGCACATGGTCAGAAATGCGCTCGACCACGGTTTGGAAACCCCAGAAGCTCGAAAAACAGCAGGAAAACCCGAACTGGGCACGATCAAACTCGAGGTGCGGCAATCTGGCAGCAACATTGACATTAGCCTCTCTGATGACGGCGCGGGAATCAACGTTGAGCGCGTGAAGCAAGTCGCCCTGGCAAAAGGTTTAATTGCAGCAAACACAATTTTAAATCAAGAACAAACCCTCGAGTTGCTGTTCATTCCAGGATTCAGCACCGCCGCAACGGTCAGTCAAACCAGTGGACGCGGTGTCGGTATGGACGTGGTGCGCGAGAACATTCGTGCATTAAATGGCAGCATCAGCCTGCAAAGCCAGGCGGGTCAAGGCTCGGGTTTTCATTTGCGCCTGCCAGCCACGCTTGCCACCAACCGCGTCTTGGTGGTGCAAGTTGCGGACAGCCGCCTCGCCATTCCTACCAACGCCATCGAACGTGTTTTCAGGGTATGCGCCAACGAACTGCTCGAGCAAGATGGACAACCCATCGTGATCTTTGACGGACGCACCATTCGTGCCATCGAACTGGCGGGTTTGCTCGAGATGCCAAGTCATGCGCCGTCCCCTGACGGTTGGCGTGTCATGGTTCATGTTGCCAGCCAGAACAAATCACTGTGCCTGATCGTCGATGCCCTGATTGGCGAACAAGAAATTGTGATTAAAAAACTTGGCTACCCGCTCGAGCAGGTCGCGCACTTGCAAGGTGCTGCGGTGCTCGACTCTGGAATGCTCGTGCCGATTTTAAATACCGAAACCATCATTCAAAGAGGTCTAAATCAACAAATCTCGAGCAACCCCAGACCTCAAACCCTTAAAACCAAAATCCGAATTTTGGTCGTGGACGACTCGGTCACCACCCGATCACTAGAGCGCACCATCTTGGAGAACGCCGGCTTTGAAACCCGAGTCGCCATCAACGGCATCGAAGCCCTCGAGATTCTGCGCACCGACACCATTCAACTCGTGCTATCCGATGTCGAAATGCCCTTGATGGACGGGTTTGCCCTGACAACCGAAATTCGTAACACCGAAGCCTTCAAACACCTGCCCGTGATTCTCGTGACCAGCCTCGGCACCAGTGACTACAAACAACGCGGCGCTCGGGCGGGAGCGGACGCGTACATCATCAAAAGCGAATTTGACCAAAACGTGCTGCTCGAGACGGTCGCACGGTTATTGTAAAAACAAGGCGTTCGTCACTTGTCCAACCACGCACAACCCACTACACTCACTCCATGATACGCATTCTGCTCGCCGACGACCACGCCCTCTTTCGCCAAGGACTCAAAAGCCTGCTCGAGACCGAAGCCGACCTTCGCGTGATCGGCGAAGCCCAAAACGGACGCGAAGCCGTGCGTTACGCCGCCGACACCAGACCCGACATTATTTTGATGGACATTCAAATGCCCGAACTCGACGGGGTACGCGCCACGCAAAGCATCCTCGAGATCAACCCAGCCGCCAACGTGATTATTTTAACCATGTACCGCCAAGATTCTTACGTCTTTGAAGCCGTCAAAGCCGGCGCTCGAGGCTATTTACTCAAGGACGTGGACGGCACAGAATTGATTGACGCGATTCGCCACGTTTTTGAAGGCGGGACGTTATTAGACCCAGAAATGGCTAAAAACGTGCTCGAGGATTTCCGGGTCAAAAAAGAAAGCCTGCCCGACGAGAAACGCGGCGACCTGACCGAACGCGAAGCCGCCATTTTAAGACTGTTGGCGCAAGGCTCGAGCAACCAAGAGATTGCCTTGAAGCTCAATATTTCTGAGAAAACCGTGCGCAACCGTTTGAGTGAGATATTTGCGAAATTGCAACTCAACAACCGCACGCAAGCGGCGTTGTACGCGATTCGGGAAGGTTTGGCAAGTTTAGACGATGCTTCTTGAAGGTTGCGGTAAATCTGTGCTAAAAACCAGTCCTGGTTCACTGATTGGCACAAGTTGTACAACCACTCGGTACCCCAAACCTGAAGCAAAACGTGCAATCGTGTCAAGCTCGAGGTCAGTGCTGGCTTGTTCGATAGCCGTTACTCGAGGTTGACTGACGCCAACGCGTTCACCAAGTGCCCGAGCGCTGAGTTTGCGGGATCGACGGGCAAGCCGTAGTAATTCACCAACTCGAGAGGCAATTACAAACTCTTGAACTTGTGCTTCAATAGCGGCTGGGTGCGTTTCGAGCATTGCTGTCGGGTTGGCAACGTGTGCGGCTCGTTCTGGTTTGTCACGCAATGCCTCGAGCTTGGCTTTTGTACTGGCACTGATGGTTTTTGTTTTGTTTACTGTTGTATCGGCTTGAACGTGTTTCATGATTTTTTCCTCTCGCTTAACTTACGAAGACGGTTTTTCCCAGTTTGTCGCAATAACACCTGCGTCGGAAAAAGTGGACGATTTTTCTCGAGTGCTTCGAGGATTTCAACTGCTTCGCCAAGCATCCATTGGTCGCTTTCGGTTTCGGTTTTACATTCTGCGTGGATCAGGTAAAAGCGGTCATCATCACCACGAATGTAGTAGGCTCTCGCGCCACCTTCGCTTGTGCGGTCTTTGAGTTCGTAAATGGCATCAAACAAGTGTTTACGGTATCGGCTTTCTTGCCCGTGAAGATACAAATCTGTTGCCATATTGATCAGTTTGTTAAGGCAAATCTGTTTTCGCGTACCGACCAACTCGAGCAAGTCTTGGATGAACAGAGGCTGTGGGTCGTTGAGACAGTCAGGGTGGTACGGAAGAATCAGTGAAAAGCTCACGATTCAATAACCCTAGCATTATATAAAACTGAATTCAAGAGGGAGGTCGTTTTGGTTCAAGATTGTGAAAATGCAATGTTCAGGTTAAAAATAGAAAGCTCAAAATCAGTTGAAATTCTCAGTCCCTCGAGCCTCAATACTTTGTAATCCAGAATGTAATTTAAAATCCTCAAACCAACCAACATAAGACCATGCAAACAACCCAACAACCCGCCGCTCGAGGGAATACCCCCTCACCACTGTCCAGCAGCAGCGCCATGTGGTTGGGCATTGCTTTCAGCACGGCGTTTACCGCCATTATTTGGCTGCTCGGCAACCGACTCAGCAGCGTCCCCCATGCGCCTGACACGGGTGCAGCCCATTACTACTGGAAACTGATTGACCCAACTTTTATCTCTCGAACCTCGGCTTGGGGTTTGTACCTGGCGCATCAGTTTGTTTCGTGGGGACTTATTTTTTACGCCCAGACACGGGTCAAAAAGTACACCAACGGTTTGCACCCGGTTAACATTTGGGCGCTTGGCGCAAACGCGGTGTTTATCGTGTTGCACTTGTTGCAAACCCATGTTTGGTACGACGGATTGGCGCAGGATGTTTCAATTTTCTCGAGCCAGGGCAGTGTCATTGTGCTGTTGGTGTTTGTGCTCATCATGGAAAATCCGCGTCGTGGTCTGTTCTTTGGGGCGAAAGCGCCACTGGCAAAAGACGCCGTGGGTTTTGTTAAAAAGTATCACGGTTATTTCTTTTCCTGGGCAGCCATTTACACGTTTTGGTATCACCCGATGGAGGCAACCCCAGGGCATTTGGTCGGCTTTTTTTACATGTTTTTCTTGATGCTGCAAGGCAGTTTGTTTTTCACGCGGATTCACACCAATAAATACTGGACGTTTGTCCAAGAGTTTTTGGTGCTGATTCATGGAACGCTGGTGGCTGTGTTTCAAGGCGCAGGTTTGTGGCCCATGTTTTTGTTTGGTTTTGGTGGTATTTTCATCATCACGCAAATGTACGGGCTTGGACTCTCGAGGGTCGCTCGTTTTGCCCTGATTGGGGTGTATTGCGCGGCGGTGGTGTTTGTTTACAGCGGACGCGGTGTGGCTAAACTCAACGAGATCATTCGGATTCCGGCGATAGATTATTTGCTGGTGTTTGTTTTAACGGGTTTGATTGCGGGTCCAATGTGGTTGTACAAGCGTTTTTCTGCCAAAGCCCCAGCTTTACCAAGCTAAAGTAAACAAACTTGTAAGCTCGAGCCGTTTTCAAGGCTCGGGTTTTTTTATGGCGAAAGATTTAGGATGGATTGTTCGAGGACAAGGAAGGTGAAGAAATGAACCAACAAGTCATCCAACTCGAGAATTTAACAAAACAATACGGTACAACGAGGGCGCTCGATGGATTGCACCTCCAGGTACAACAAGGCGAGTTGTTTGGTTTGGTGGGCGTGAACGGTGCAGGCAAAACCACCACACTCTCGGTCATCATGGGTTTCATCAAAGCTTCGAGCGGGACTGCCAGCGTGCTTGGACTCGACCCGTGGAAAAATGCGCCCGAGTTGCACAAAGAAGTCGCTTGGTTGCCCGGCGATGTCCGACTGCCCGATGCGCTCATCGGACTCGAGTGGCTGACGTATCAAGCCAGCGTTGCAAATCTCGATAAAAACCAGATTCCAGCACTTGCGAGCGAATGGGAAGTGCCTTTAAACCGTCCGATGCGAACCCTCTCGAAGGGCAACCGTCAAAAAGTGGCGCTGTTGCGCTTGTTGATTGCCAAAGACGCAAAATTGTTGGTGCTCGACGAACCGACCAGTGGACTTGACCCCGTGGCGCAAGAACGTCTGTTGCTGGCGTTGCGCGAACGTGCCAAAGCGGGGGCAACCGTGTTTTTCTCCTCGCACAGCCTTTCGGAGGTTCAAACCTTGTGCGACCGAGTGGCGGTGATTGACCGAGGCAAAGTCTTGAAACTTGGCACGTTAAATGCCTTGACGGGCGACACGCACACCCTGACGGTTTGGACGCAAAATCCAATCGACACCTCACAGCTCGAGCCTTGGAAACCGCGCTTGATTTCAAGCACGCACGCCATTCTTGAGGGTGAAGGCTTGCTCGAGGATGCCCTGCCAAAACTGATGCTGTTTGGCATTGAACGCGCCGAATTTGGTGGCATGAGCTTGGAGCATCTGCTCGAGCAGAACCACACGCGGGAGGTGGCACGATGAATAGCAAGGTGTTTGCGAACGCCTTTCGGCTTGGGCGCGTGGGTTTAATCTGGTACGCGATTGGGGTCATGCTGCCCATACTTTCTGGCACACTGGGACAAAGCGCGATGCAAGATCAAGGCGCGGCACTGGGCAAAATCATCGAGGGTTTACCCCCCGCTGTCCTTGCCATGTTCAAAATCAACCTCTCGAGTTTCAGCAGTCCAATTGGTTACATGTGCGCTCGAGGTCTGAGTTTACTGTGGCCCATCGTGGTGATCGCTTTTGCGGCAGGCAGCGCGGGCGGGATCAGTTCGATGCTCGAGCGCGGCACGATTCATTTTGAACTCAGTTTGCCCGTCTCGAGAACACGCTGGTTTATGAGCCGCATTCTGGCAGGTTTATTGGGCTTGGTTGTGTTGATGCTGGTGACCTTCGCGGTTTTATCCGTTTCCGTTTCCGCCCAGTGGTGGCGTTTCATGACGCTCGGTTTGGCGTTTGGAATTTTATGGCTCGGCATCGGTTACGCGGTTGCCGCCTTCGCTCGAGATCGCGGTCTGGTGACGGGTGTGATGTTTGGTCTGTTCGGGCTTGAATTTTTACTTGCCACGCTCGCCAGCACGATTTCAGGCGCGGGATGGCTTGGGAATCTCAGCATCTGGACCAGTTACACACCCGAAAGTGTAATGAATGACGGCGTGCCGTGGGGAACTGTTGCCCTTTGGACGGTGCTCGGTTTGCTTGGGTTTGGACTGGCGTTGTGGCGTTGGCGCACCCGAGACATTCCGGCTTGAATTGGTTTAACGCCTGAAGGGTTTGAGTGCCGCCGCCGCCTCGGTGGGCGTTAAAGCACTTTCATACGTGCGGTCGTTGGGAACTCGAGCGCCCGTGATGC
>JANLWR010000641.1:0-5521 GCA_031364625.1 Deinococcales bacterium
TTTGAATCCTCGAGTTTTATGGATTCCAAAAGCACCGATTTGGTTGGGCGAATTGGACGTGCGCTCCAAGCAGGGGAGATGCTGGGCATGAACAATCCCTCGAGTAAAAATCGGGCGGGTTACAGTGTGTCATTCTCGAGCTTGCCAGAAATGGTGACAGTGCGGTTGCAGGCGGGACCGCAAGCCACACCCGAAGCGCTGGCGGCTTTGTGCAGTGCCGAATTCACGGTCAGCAGCCCCGACCGTATGGGCGTCAGACTCGAGGGGGTCAAAGTGCCAGGGGGCGAACTGACCAGTGAAGCCACGCCGATGGGTGGGGTGCAAATCACGATTGATGGCGACCCGATTTTACTTTTAAATGACCGAGGGCGAATCGGTGGTTATGCCAAACCCGCCGTGGTTGACCCTCGAGATTTGGGGCTTGTGGCGCAACTTCGACCAGGGCAGAAATTGCGGTTTAAACTGATTGGCGGAACTGATGCAGCGCAGTGGTTTTTGAAATTGTAGGGGCGCTGCTTGCTGCGCCCTTTTGTCAATGATCTCGAGTTAAAAATTAAAGGAGCAACATCATGGAACAACGTTTTAAAAACAAAGTCATCCTCATCACGGGTGCGGGCAACGGCATTGGGCGCTCAATTGCGAACCGTTATGCGCTCGAGGGTGGCAAGGTGGTAGTCAACGACATCAAATCCGAATTGGTTGATCTGGTGGTGAATGAAATTCAGGCTGCGGGTGGTACGGCGCTGGGTTTTGTCGGGGATGCCTCGAGCAAAACCGAAGTCGAAGCGATGTTTGACGGATGCGAAAAACAATTTGGGTATGTCGATGTTCTGGTGAACAACGCGGGTTTAACCAGCGACCAACGACATTTTTTAGATTCTGACGAGGAATGGTGGGACAAATATTTGCGCATTAACCTGAAAAGCGCGTACTTGTGCGCGTTTCGTGGGGCAGGCATCATGGTGCGACGGCGCAAGGGTGTGATTGTGAACGTCTCGAGCGGCGGTGGAACAAGGGCGCACCGTGGTTTTACGGCGTATGACGCGTCCAAGGGTGGCATTGAGGCGTTCACGCGGTCTTTGGCGCTTGATCTTGGTTTTTATGGGGTGCGCGTGAATTGTCTTGTGCCTGGGTTGATTAACACATATGGTTTGGAGGGTGACGATTTGGCAGAACGCGAAAAAGTTGTGCCGCTGCGTCGTTACGGCACTGCCGAGGACATGGTGGGTGCGGCGACCTTCTTGGCGTCCGACGATGCGGCGTACATTACGGGGCAGTGCCTTGTGGTGGACGGTGGCGTCCTGGCGCAGCAACGTAGTGCGAACGTGGACACCTTCCCGCTCTCAAATTTTCCAGACATCCCAGCCGACCTCGAATGAAACTTTTGGAGGTTCAAACATGATTCTCGAGACTGAACGCTTGATGCTGAGACGGCTTGTTCTGGAGGATTTAGATGCTTTGTTTGAGTTGTACCGCGATGAAGAAATTCGGCAGTATTTTCCTGAAGGCGTTTTGAACTACGCACAAACCAAGGAAGAACTCGAGTGGTTTTTGAATGGGCATCCGAGGTTTCCAGAATTGGGACTCTGGGCGGCAGTGAACAAGGAAACGGGCGAGTTTATGGGGCGTTGCGGTCTCTTGCCTTGGACAATCGAAGAATGTCAAGAGGTCGAGGTGGCGTTTTTGCTGGGCAAGAAATTCTGGGGTCAAGGCTTTGCCACTGAAGCGGCTTTGGCAATCGTTCAGTACGCTTTTAAACACTTGGATTTATCGCGTCTGATTTGCTTGATTGATCCAGAGAACATGGCTTCGGTCAAAGTTGCCGAACGAATTGGGATGGGCTTTGAACAAAAAGTGGATGGTATTGATGGTGACGGTTTTCCAACGCTGATTTACGCCATCTCGAGATGACCGCAGCAATCAACTGAATGAAGCTGAACCACCTTGGCATCTCGAGACGTGAGTGAAGTCGATGTGAAGTCAAGGTCAGGGTTTTTGCTCGAGGATCACATTGTCTACTTTTAACGTTCCTGCGCTGCCAACCGTGTCAATAAATATCCCAATGCCTCTGGCATTTTTGAGTGCCTCGAGCAAGTCTACGGGTTTGCCCCAACCGTTCTGAGCAAATTCCGAGATTGGCACACGGTAGGTTTTCTGATTTGGCGTGACGTTCAAAATAAATTGCGGGTTGTCGTTACCAGTATCCAGCGTACTTGGAAACTCGAGCCGCACGGTTTGCACGCCTGTTGCGGAGAGGTCAATTCGTATGGCGTTGAAGGTTTGAAGATTGGTGGTTTGGGCGAAATTGAGGTTAACGATTGCGCCCGCCCAATCGTTGGGTGTTGGCAGTTTGAACTGCATCTCGAGCGCATTGTTGACCAGACTCGAGGTTGCCGTGCTGAGGCTGCTGGCGTTTTGCTGGTAGGCATTGACCGACCAAGTATCACCCTGGTTGCCCGTGTTGCCAGCACTCGAGAAATCAAACAGCAATCGTTGCAAGTTGCTCGGCACATCTGGAATGCTCGAGGCGTCAACCAGATTGGTAAATGCAATGTTATCAATGCGCAAACGTCCAGGCTTGCCCTGCGTGGTGGCTGTAATTTCCAATCTCTCGAGTTGCCCAATCACATCGGTTGGTTTGACGGGCTTACCCCAATTGGCTTGCTTAAAAATCTCGAGCGGAAGGTTGTATACGGTTGATGTGTCGCTGGCTTCAATCGTGTAAATGGGATGATCGCCACCATCATCAACTTTGTTGCTGGCAAGTCCAACCCGCACTTTCCCAGCGCCGACCACCGAGGCTTCGAGGCTCAGGTGCGTGAAGGCTCGAGCGTCAATTATCCCCTGCGCCGCGACTGGAATCACGGCTGTGACCCCGCCGTAATCGTTTGAAAGTGGAATGTTGTAATCAAACTCGAGCCTGCCGTTGGTAATGGGCGCCGCGCCGCCCAGATCGGGCGTGAAGCTCGGTTGGGCGGGTTGACCGTATGCCCAGTAGGTTGTGGGGACGCCGTAAACGTTTTGGCTGCCCGCCGTAAAATCGGCGATCATGGTTTTGCTGCCCATGACTGGATTGAGCGGGTAACTCGAGGTTGGTGCGGTGTTGGCGGGTGTTGGAATGGAATTGGCGGGGGCTTTCAAACCCATCGCCTCGAACATGCCTGTTTCAGTTTTTAAATTGCGATGAAATCCGAAATCCGAAGTTGGACCGTAATCCCAAGCCGCAACCGCCATGCCTAAACTCTCGGCAGATTCGCGCACATCTTTGATGAATTGAACGCGGTCTTGCGGCGGCGCTTCGGTTTGCAGCACACCAAATTCGCCCAGCAGCAAACGTGCGTTGTTTTTAACCGCCCAGGCTTTGGCAACCTCGAGTCTTGCCAGAATCTTTTGTTTGTTCCAGCCACTCTGTCCGTACTCGAGCAGCGCAGTGCGAATGTTGGATTTCATGGCATTGGTCGGCATGACATAAACCACGCTTGGAATCACGGCAGCCAGATTTTCGGGGGTTGGCGGATACGGAATGTTTTTCAGCAAAGGTGAATCCCCATCCACCCAACTTGCGCCCTGATGTGTGAAAAAAAATGGATCGTAAAAATGTAGGCTGTAAATCACGTTTTTATCGTCAATCGGGTTCACTTTTAACAAACCATCGATCCCGCCCCAACACGCGCCAGTTAGGACAATTGTAATGTTCTTGTTGGCGGCTCGAGCCTTTTGAAAGAACAGTGATTGTTTGGTGTTCCAGTCAAAATCGGGGTTGCACTCGTCACCGATGGGGCTGATCGGTTCGTTTTGCAACTCGAGCAGCGCGGTTGGGTAATCTTTTAAAAACACTGCCATGTTGGTTAGCAACTCGAGAAATTTGGGATCGCCGTTCATGATGTCGCGCTGCGAATTGATGCTGGGGTGAAAGTCCACGATTACCCGTATTCCAACGCGTTTTGCCTCGAGCAGGGTGCGTTTTAAAAGCTGCCAGGAACTCGAGGTGGCATCATAAAAAAGTGTGGGTTGAATGGGAAGGCGAATAAAATTTGCGCCTGCATCGTGAAGTTGTTGAATCTCTCCAAAGCGCGATTCTTGAAAACTCCCAAATTGAAACCACCCTGTTAAATTGACACCGCGTTTTAAATCAGTCATGATTTCTCGAGCGTTCAGTGCCGTGTTACAACCGATACTGAGCATCACTGCCAGCAGCAATACGAATCTGGTCATGGTAAGTTCTCCTCTAATTTAATTTTGCAAGTTGGCTTTTGAAAGAGTGTGAGAGCATGCCTCAAAACAATGAGCGAGCTGTATGCTCACCTACTTTATTGAGTTGAATCTAGCCATTGTTTTTTGACCAATTTTTGGTTTCAAAAATGGCGCTTCAATGTATTTGTACGACAAACTCGCCGCCACAAATGCCAGCGCCAATGCCACACCAGAGATCAGCAAATGCTCGCTGAGGCTCGAGATTCCAAAATACTGGTAATTGCTGTTAAAGGTTAAACGAATCAACTCGAGGATCAGGTAATGCCAGATGTACAAACCGAACGAAATTTTGGCGGTGTAGCGAAAAAAAGTGTTGTCAAACAAGCGTCCAAGGATTCTCGAGAATGGCAGGGTGCAAAGTTGAATGGCGATTAGCGCTGGGAAAATAGGGTAGAAGTACGGTTGGTGTCCCAGGCTGAAGGCGAAATCTGGGGCGTAACGTTGCGTCCAGAGAAACACCATCATGACCACAAATGCGCTTAAGGACATGCCGTCAAAAATCCAACTCGAGCGAATTTTAAGATTGCGAAATTTGACGATCACGCCTGCTGCAATCACGCCAAGAATGTAATGACCAAACATGCCGACGGCGTTGTAATTGGGCATCCAGTATTTTGCGCCGCCAATCAAACCGTGATCCCAACCTCGGTTGATGCTGTCAGGAATCAGGTCGGTGATGATGGCTTGATGCGCAATCAAAGTCACTGCCAGAATGCCCAACCAAAACAGCAAGCCCTGACGAAATGAGGCTCGAGCGGCGAGCAGTTGAAACATTGCCCACATTGCAACTGGCATCATGGCGTAACAGAGCACTTCAAAACCGATGCTCCAAAGTGGTCCGTTGAGGTCGGCGGGGAAGAGGGTCACGTAATGGAGCGCGGAGGTAAACGTCAGTGCCGAAACGTAACGGGTGAAGACGGCTTGGGTATCGGGCACAAAGAACAAGGTACAGATGACGCTGATTGTTAAACTTGCGTAAAATCCTGGAACAATTCGCATCGCACGGCGGCGCGTGAACTCGAGCATGTTGGGAAAATCGCGGCGCTCGAGAAAATTTTTCCAAAATGGCATGGACAGCAGCATTCCCGAGAGCACAAAAAACGCGCTGACACCGACCTGTCCGGTCATGATGAAGGCTTGGGCTTCTTGGACAAATTTATTTTGCTCGGGGCGGTTTAAACGCTGCGACAGGTGATGCGCCACGACCATCAGACATGCCATTGCCCGAATACCATCTGCACCCGAAAGGCTGGTGGTGCTCGAGGAA
>JANLWR010000662.1:0-10286 GCA_031364625.1 Deinococcales bacterium
TGTCTGCCGTCTGGTGCGAAGCCGAATTTGACGAGTGCGTCGCTTTGGCAGTGTGGGCAAGTGAGGGTGATTGTAATGGGCATGAAATCATTCTACAAAAACCCACTACCGTTATTTCCTTGCCGAGTGGTGTATTCCAACCGTATACAGCAGTGAAAACTTCCATTCTTGTATTTAAAAAGCACACAAGTCGTAACGAAAAAGAAGAATTTGCAGGTCAAGAACCCCGAACCAAAAATGTTTGGTTTTACGAAATTGAAGATGATGGTTACAGCATGGATTCTAAACGTCGAGATCGACCTTTTGGGCATAATGATCTTTGGGATGCCCTGGAAAAATTTCGAGCCTGGGAAACCAAAACCACAATCGAAGAAAAAAAGTATTTTCAACCAACCATTCATACGGAACGCTGGCGACAATCTGAAATTCATGATCTAGCATCTAATCAATTAACAACACCTCTGGATAAAACAATCAATACGCGTTCAATCCTGGAATTAGCGCCACACTTACTCATGCGCGAAAACAGTGTCGTAGCAATTCATGAACTATTTCCCAAATTACCTTCTGATCCAGAAAAAGCAACACAACAAGTTTTTATCACGCAAATCCCAAAACTAAACCAATTGGTAGTAAGCCACTTCGCGGAAACCGCTAAACCTTTCTGGGAGGAATTTCGTAAAACCCCAACATCGGATTTATCTGCGTGGAATAAAGCAAAACTAAAAAAGCGTGACCAATTAAACACGGTATCTCGAGAAGCCCAAAAAGAATTTTTTGAACCCGAAGATTCTGTTGTATTACGCCCTTGGCAAACAGCCTTTTCAGAAGCTATAGATGCTGCTATGAGTCAGTTTGACCAAATTCTAAGCAAAGCGTCTGTGACCTCTTTCCCAGAATTTCAGCCAGTTTCAGATCTCAAAAAAGAACTTGAAGCAATTGCTCGAGAATATGCCAAACTCGAGGGTTTTGATGTGAACTTGCGTAGTCTCAAAAATGACCATGACCCTATTGAAACGCTAGTTGTCGCCAAACACTGGGTCGTGCCTGTTCGAGCTTGGATGCAAAATGATGACTGGCAATCCAGAGATAAAAAACGTATTGGTTCGCATGATTCCCAAGGACAAGTATATTCAGAATATGTTGATGAATTTATACCATCTTTGTACATCAAGCAAAAAAACAGACACCTCATCTTAAACGAAGAGTTATTAGACCCTGATTGTATTGAAGCTCGAGATTGGAATTTGGCCGCAGGGCAATATAAACCTTTTGATTTCGCACAGTTAAAAAGTAGTAAATCTGTTACTGAATTAATTAGTGAATTAAAATCTACAGAAAGTAAGATTTTAGACGAGCTTGAAAAACTATTAGTTGTAGTAGAGGATAGATAATGATTTTACCTAAAAATTGGATTGAAATTCCTCTACGCAAGATCGTTTCAGAAATGCAATCTGGTTTTGCTCAAGCGCCCCATGATCAAAAAATTGGTAGTGTTCCACAGATTCGCACAAATAATATAGATAAAGATGGAGAATTAAATCTTAATGAGATAAAATATATATCAAGTAAAGAACAAGATATCACCAGATATCAACTTATTTCTGGTGATATTATTTTTAATAATACTAATAGCGATGATTGGGTTGGTAAAACGGCGCTTTTTAACATCAATAGCAACTATGTTTTTTCAAATCACATTACAAGAATTAGAGCGGATCAAAGAGTCGTTTCTTCTCGATTTCTCGCAAAATATCTACATTTGCTCTGGAGTATTGGTTACTCAAAATCAAAGTCTAAGCAATGGGTGAATCAAGCAACAGTTGATGCTAAAACACTAAATTTATATAAAATTCCAATCCCAACTTTACTTGAGCAGAATTATATTCTTGAAATACTTCAAGAAATAGAGCAAATTAAAAATACACAGAGTGTTAGAAAATCCCTCATCCAAGATATGCTTAATGTTTACTTTTTTAAAATTTTTGGAAATATATTTCAGAATGAAAATAATTGGAAACAAGTTAGATTAAAAGATATCTCGACAATTGTTCGAGGTAGTTCTCCGCGACCACAAGGTGACCCTAGATATTTTGGAGGATCAGTTGCACGATTGATGGTTTCAGATTTAACCCGTGACGGTTTCCGAGTTAATGCGGTAACAGACTCTCTCACCGAAGAAGGAGCACGTCAAAGTCGTTTTATGAAAGCAAATTCTGTAGTTATGGCAGTAAGTGGAGCACCCGGATCAGCTGCAATTCTAAATCATGATGCTTGTATTCACGATGGTTTTGTCGGGTTTCGTGATTTAAAATCAGATATATATCCTGAATATTTTGTTTTTGCTCTCAATTTTTTTAAAGGACTTAATAACCAACGAGCACCTGGTGCTGTTTTTAAAAATTTAACAACTGACCAAGTAAAATCACTCAAGATTCCTATTCCACCGATAAAACTACAAAAGAAATTTATAGAATTTATAAATCAGACTCAAAAAATTGAAACACTAATCCATGAATCATCGCAAATCTTGAAAAAACTACACGCAGAAATCCAATATCAAGGGTTTTCTGGAGAATTGACAGAAAAGTGGCGTGAAAACTTAACAACTGAATTGGATGTTGCTGCCCAAGCTCGAGACATGGCTTTGCGAGTTCGTGCAAATCATTCAGATGCTGTAACAATCAGTGTTGGATTAATAGGTGGAAGTCTTGATTTTTACCGTCCTGCTCGAGAATGGCTCTATTCACAGTTAAGCGACTTTCAAAAGGAAGTTTGGCACAAATTACGAACTTGGCAATTTGAGGAAAAAACGCATATTGTCCCAGATGATTCAGAGCAATTTGAAACATTTCGAGAAACACTTGACACACATGCTTCTGCCGAACAAACAAAGCGGGCACTCGAGCAACTGGCAGGTTTAGGATTGATTGCCAAAGTGCTTCTACCAATACCCAATGAAGATGCGCTTAAAATAGAACCTGTTGGATATGTAACAGCTTTCCGAAACTTACGAGATGATGAACAACATCGTTTACAAGATATTACCGCATTAGACAACTCTTTAAACAACTCGAGGGAGCGTTAGACGTGCGCTTACGCTACTTTCGCTTGCGCGATTATCCACCGATTCAGAATACGGCTGTACATTTCTCGAGCGGTTCACCTTTACAACGCGAATGTGCAATTCGATTTGTGGTGGGCTTAAATGGCAGTGGAAAATCGCATTTTTTACGAGCGATTGCTGAGGTATTTCTTACTTTTTCAGACAATCGAAAACCAAATTTTCCGTTTTACTTAATTTATGAAATGGGCAAACGGTCAAGCCCACGACATTTAACGATAGTTGTAGACTTTCTTGGCGAAAATGGAGCAATTGACTGGTGGCGTATTGAAGATGGCGGCAGTCCTTATTTTGCAGATGACGCATCGCCAGATGATTTTGAAAATGCTTTACAGTCGCTACGAATAAAACTGATTGAGGGGTGGGTTCGTGGTGAAACACTGACACCCACGCAATTTATTCCTCGAGTTTTGACATATACGACTGGTGATGATGCTCCGTGGCTTGAGTTATGGCACAAAAATACAAATGTTCGGACAACTGAACTCATTTCTAAAGACAACGAAAACGACATCAGCGAATTTGAACGCCCACTTGGTTGGACAATTGCTTTGGAAAGACAAAAGATACAAGCAGAAAGCCAAGAAACTTTAGATCTGTTTGAACTATTAGACCTGCTTGAAATAGAAGATGATTCCAAAAATTCCTCAATGTTTTCATCTAAGCGTCCTATATTTTTTTCGGCAATTCTACTGAAATGCGCTTTGCTTGCCGTAACACTGCCCTTGGTTTTTGGTAAACAGGAGAATCAAGAAATAACAGCCCTAAAAGCACTTCTATTACGAGGAGGCTGGAAAGAACCCGTGACACTGGCTTTTCACGGACAATTTAATCTCGAGACTTGGACTCAGAACGTAAAAAGGATTGCAAAGGACTGGTACGCAAATGCAGGTGAGGTCATTACAGTACCCAGCACGGATAAAAACCAAAACCGCATATTGTACTTTGACCTGGAAGGCAATCCAGATCAACCAGAAAACCAAAGCAATAAAACCCAAGGTGAAGCGCTAAAAAAATTGTTGGGAGGCGATGAAGCTACACCATTTCAGCGATTCTCGAGCCTTGCAGACTTATTTAGTGCGGGGGTTTTTGAAGATGTTTCAATTTACTTGCAAAAACCAGATTTAGACAAACAAGGTGTGTTGAGTTACGCCGATTTATCCGATGGTGAGCAAATGATTCTTGGGCGTATGGCATTATTTCATTTGCTCGAGGGGCAGTCAGATACCTTACTTTTGCTAGACGAACCCGAAACCCACTTCAATGATCGCTGGAAACGGGAAATTGTAGATATTATTGACGACGCAATTGGAAAAACAGCCAATGATGTCTTAATTTCGACTCACTCATCAATTGTGCTGACCGATGTTTTTAACGACGAAATTGTATTTATGGATAAAGGCGACGAAGGTGCGAGGGCACTTACCGTCAATTCAAACACTTTTGCTGCTGATCCTAGCGAAATTATGATGCAAGTTTTCAAAGCACCAGACAGTGTTGGAAAACGTGCCCAAGAATTCATCGAAGGTATGCTCGAGAAAACCACAGGAACACCTGAAGACATTCAACGTGTTCGTGAATTGGTAGATCGTTTGGGTTCAGGTTTTTACAGAAGCGAACTTCGTACTTTACTAAATCAGTGGGAAAAAGATGCTTAAGGAAATTAAAAAAGTTTCATGCTGGCAGGGTTTACAAGCTGCCTTTGAATTACAAAAAAAGTTTGCTTTGTGGCTCTGTGATCCAGCTAAGGGAGCATCTGATGTTACTGAAGAAAATATTCAAAGTTTGCACTCTGATACAAATGTGCAATCTTGGCTTTGGAAAAAATTCCTTTTGCCTCGAGTAGACAAAGATCGTTTATTGAAAGCGGCAAAACTTGTTATTTCACATTCAGAATCAGAAAAAAAAGTTTTGCGTGACTGGATCGAAACCGTGAGCCAAGTATCTTTACAATTTTCACTAAGTCCTCCGGTGTGGATATCAGATCAACCAGATGTCGCAAATTGGAAAGATTTTAAAGAATTGATGTTAGCTTTTTATGAACGTCTTAAGTCATCTTCATTGCCTTTTGATGACATGGGAAACCCAACTTCTGAAAATGGAATTACTTATGATTTTTTTGTTACAGAATTCAAAAAAGTTCATGCTCCAGCAGATTCTTGTGTCATCTGTGGAGATCGCTTAAACAAAATACAAGTGGATCATTGGATTGCTGAAGCTTTTTTTCCATTACTTTCTATCGCTCCAGATAACTTATTCCCCGTTTGTGATGAATGCAATGAAGCTCCTGGTAAAGGTCAAAAAAAAGTTTTTACAAGTTCCAATCCTCAAGCGTTCGAGGATTGGTTTCACCCATTCTACTATTCTGCATATAGTTTGATACAAATCAAATATTCTCTACATGGCTTAAATTCGTTACATAACTTGAAAGTATTTCCACATCCCATATCGCCTAGTGATGCCCTTCGGACAAAAAACTTGGACGAATTAGTCCAATTATCAATTCGGTGGACTCGAGAATTTAAACGAAAATACGGAGTTAAACAACGATCACTTAGGCAACTAATCGAACATGGAAGAGTTCCACTAACGTTTGAAGGTATACGTGAACAACTTCAGAAATGGGAAATTGAACTTGTAAGTGGCACTGAAAATTATGAATTGCACCGTGTTCTCATGCAATGCCTTCAAGAACCTGAACGTATTTCTGCGTGGCATCAAGAACTAACCCAGCAGCTTGCGGCTTAATCTCGAGCTAGATCAAGGTAAACTTGGCGCATGGGTTACGTTCAAGTTTTACGTGGCGGTCTACTCGAGTCCAGACACAAGGTTCATGCGGCTATCGTGGGCAGTGATGGCAAATTGATTGCCAGTCTTGGCGACCCACACTTCACGAGTTTTTTACGCTCGAGCGCCAAACCGTTCCAAGCCCTGGCGTTGATTCCGCACCTCGAGCAGCTTGGGCTGGGTTCTGAACATCTGGCAATCGCCATGGCATCACACAACGGCGAACCGATTCATACGCAAACCGTGGCAGACCTTCAAGCCAAAGCGGGTGTCAAACCCGAGTGGCTGGTCTGCGGCAGGCATCAACCGTTTTCTGCCAGCGCTCGGGCGGCGTTAAAAGCCGCGAATCAAAAACCAAACGTTTTGCAGCACAATTGCAGTGGCAAACACTCGGGAATGCTGGCGGCGTGTCTCGCCAAAGGGTTGCCCACAACGGGTTACGCCCAGCCCGATCACCCGCACCAACAAGAGATTGCCAGCGACATTCGCGTTTTAATGGAAACAGATAGCCTCGAGATTGCCATAGACGGTTGCAGCGTGCCGTGTTACCGCGTGCCACTCGAGCGGGTGGCATTGGGCATGACGCGTTTTGCCGCGCCCGAAACTGCGCCAAAACCCTATCAATCACGGCTCGAGATTGCCTTTAACGCCCTGCGGGAACACCCGTACTTGATTGCGGGCGAACAGCGTATCGATACGGATTTGATGCAGCATATTCCAAACCTGATTTCTAAAATAGGTGCGGAAGCCTTCATGGTACTCGCCGTGCGTGACACACAGCACGGCAATTTGGGTATCGCCATGAAAATCGAGGACGGCACAGAACGCGCCCGAGACGTTGCCATACTGCGAATTCTCGAGCAACTTGAGATAGTTACACCAGACAACGCGAGCCTCTCGAGTTACCGCCGCAGCGTCCTCAAAAACCATGCAGGGCTTGAAGTCGGAGAGATCAACGCCGCCTTCGACCTCGAGTTTCGATAAATTCACAAAGATTTCTATTGAGGAATTAAAACGCTGTCAATCACATGGATCACACCGTTGGTTGCATTCAGATCGGCTTTGATCACAAAAACATGACCATTTAACACGATCCGCTTGCCATGAACCGCGACCTGGACTTTCTTACCAGATAAGGTTGTGACTTCACTTACCCCCGCCAAAGCAGCCGAATCCAAACGACCCGCAACCACGTGGTACAACAGCACTTCCTTGAGCGCATCGCCAGATGGAATACTCTCGAGTTCCTCGAAGGCGCTGTTGGTCGGTGCAAACACCGTAAACGGACCCGCACCAGAAAGCGCCTCAACCAGCTTGGCGCTTGTCAGTGCAGCAACCAAAGTCGAGAAGTTGGGATTACCCACCGCGATTTCGACAATCGATTTTGGTGTGGGCGGAATCAATACCGTGTCAATGACATGAATAATGCCGTTTGAAGCCTCGATGTTTGCCGTTGTGACGACAACAACATCATTCAGAACCACTTTATCGCCCATTCGTTTGACCGTCACGACCTCGCCCTGAAGGGTTTTGACGGAACCATTTTTGAGCAGTGTTTTCGCATCGAATTTTCCGGCGGCAACGTGATACAACAAGACTTCCTTGAGTGCATCGCCGCTCGGAACGGCGCTCAGTTTACTGAACGCATCGTTGGTTGGGGCAAAAACCGTAAACGGACCCGCGCCAGAAAGCGCTTCAACCAAGTTAGCGCCCTTTAATGCACCAACCAAGCTCGAGAAATCTGGATTACCGACCGCAATCTCGACAATCGATTTTAGCGCCGGCGCATCGCCCTTTAATTCGTCAACGACATACGCCCCGAGCGGAGCACCGCCGCCCACCGCATCGGCGGCAACCACGGTTTGAATGCTGCCTTTGGCAATGTCGAGCGTTGCATCAATCGCCACGGTTTTTGTACCCGTTGGGGTAATCCGAACCTGCAATTTACCTGGCAGGGCGGCATAATAACCGCTGGCGGTTTTGAAGGGCACGTTGCGCAAAATCGGGCGCAATTTTTCGATGTTACGCCCTGGGCGCGACAGGTAAATATCCACATTCGGGGCGCTCGGTGAGCCGTGCAGCAAACGCACGATACCCAAACCAGAAATACTGAATGGCAATTCCCGCAATACCACCGGTTCGATGTTTTTCAGCAAGCCAACCGCATAGGCGGCATAATACTTGTTCGCCTCCAGGTTCAAATCGGCGTTGATGACGGTGGTGCTCGAGCCTGCCGCGTTGACTTTTACGTTGTATTTGCCGGCGGCTAAACTGGCGGGACCGGCTTGATTCTGATAGCTCAAACTCGAGATTGCGACCTTGTCGTTGACCAAAACATCCACGGCGGGCGCATCGGGTGAACCGTGCACAACCCGTACCGCCGGGGCTACGGTTTGACGTGGCTCGAGCGCAAAAACCCCGCCCGAAGAACGCGTGGTTGAAGCCAGGTTATTGAGGGCAACCTCTTGACCGTCCAAGTTGCGCATGACCCCCTCGAGCGACATCGTGCCAAGAACGGGATTTTCAGCCTCGGTTATGGGTTGGGAATTCTGTCCACAGGCAGCCAAAAACGCCAGTAGACCTGCAAGTGCAAGCCGCTTAATCATAGAGCCTCCTTGTTGAGTACCTTCTACCAGATGGTAGCGGTACGGTTCTAAGAAACTCTCGAGCTTGGACTACCGTTGCCGATGAGTTTTGTTAGTGATGTATTGCTTTACAATTCAAATTATCAAGTTAATGTGTTGCGTGGCGAAAAAATGACTCTCACGGTTTCGCTATCCGAATTTAATGCTCTTGAGGGCAGGCTCTCATAACACGTTGTCAATGGGTGCAATCCTAAAATCTCAAGCTCACAAATTTTTGAACAATCATCAAGCTCGAGCCTGTCTTGCAAGTTTCAACGATCCTCAAATTACTTTTTCTTGTTCTGATTGATCCCGCTCGAGGTTTCCCACAAGCGAAAACCGCCCTTAAACGCGTTGTCGTTGCTGCCCAAATGCACACCTTCCGGCAGAGACTCGAGCTTTTTGGTGTTACCACCGCCCAAAACCACGTAATCGGGCAAAAGTGCGGCACTCAGGATGGCAATCACTTCCGGTACAAACTCGCGCCATTTTTTCTTGCCGTACTCGTCCATGCCGCGTTGACCCACGTAATCTTCAAAAGTGCTCTTGCGATACGGCAAATGTCCAAGTTCCATCGGCATGACCACACCTTCAGCGATGAGTGTTGAACCCAAACCCGTGCCCAAACCCAAGAACAGCATTTTGCCACCCTCGTAACTGCCCAGTGCCTGCATTGAGGCATCGTTGATACATTTGATCGGGCAACCAAAAGCGGTTTCAAAATCAAACCCAACCCAGCCTTTGCCAAGATTGTGCGGCTCGAGCGCGATTTTGCCAGCTTTGACAGGAGCCGGAAAACCAATGGTGATGGCATTAAACCCCCAGTCTTTGACCGTCTCGAGTGTCCCTTTCACCATGTCTTGCGGGGTTAAATTTGGACCAGAATTAAAACGGCGGGCTTGGGTTTGACCTGTTGCCAGCACCTTCACGTTCGTCCCACCAACATCAATGACCAAGATTTTTTCATTTGACATGCTTTAAGGTATCACGCTCGAGATGCACCGTTTAAGATTTTATTTCTACTCGGTCAGGAATCCTGGACAAGCCACCAAAAAGACTTAAGCCGAGATTTGCGCGACACCGCCACTTTTTTCGACGGCAACATCCAAGCAACTTCACTCGAGTCATCAAAAAAGCTGGAAGGTGTTTTCCCTTCCAGCAAAACATTTCTCGAGTTTTTGCTTAGATCAAACCAAGTTCTTTGACCGCATCGCGTTCTTCGATCAATTCGGCAGCCGTCGCATCCATTTTCGCACGGCTGAAGGCATCAATCTCGAGTCCTTGTACAATGCTGTACTCGCCGTTTTTGCAAGTCACCGGGAAGCTGTACATCAAACCTTCCGGAATGCCGTAACTGCCGTCGCTCGGAATGCCCATGCTGACCCAGTCACCGTCTTTTGTGCCCAATGCCCAGTCGCGCATGTGGTCTATCGCGGCGTTCGCGGCACTGGCGGCACTGGACAACCCCCTGGCTTCAATAATGGCTGCGCCGCGTTTGGCAACGGTTGGAATAAAAGTTCCCTCGAGCCAAGCCTGATCGTTGATACTGGCGGCGGCACTGACGCCCTCAACTTCGGCGTGGAACAAATCTGGGTATTGGGTACTCGAGTGATTGCCCCAGATGGTCATTTTGGAGAGGCTGGCGACTGGTTTGCCCGTTTTGGCTGACAGTTGCGAGAGGGCGCGGTTGTGGTCGAGGCGCGTCATGGCAGTGAATTGTTTGTTGTCCAGTTTTGGAGCGTTGTTCATGG
>JANLWR010000967.1:0-5138 GCA_031364625.1 Deinococcales bacterium
AGTTTTGTCAGTCCCGCCGCACTCAAAATCAAACTCAGCCCAAATGAAATTGCGGCACTCGGTTTTAAAAACCCACAAACCCGAGCCACTATTTCTGATGTGATTGCCTTGCAGTACAACGGTACAACTTGGATCACCATAACGTACTCGTTTGACACCAACACCAATATCTTAACCATCAGCATTCCTGGTTATGGCACGTTTTCTTTGGTTGTGCCAAACGTTCCCGCCCCTGGCACACTCTCGAGCATTGTTTTGGCTTGCAACCCGACCAGTATTGCTGTGGCAGCCACCAGCACCTGCACAGCCGTTGGCAAAGACTCGAGCAACACCGCACTCAGCCCGCAACCAGTTTTTACTTTTGCTTCGAGCGACACGGGCAAAGCCAGCATCTCGAGTACAGGAGTTGTGACGGGAGTCGCCGCAGGCTCAAGCAACATCACCGCCAGCAGCGGCGCGGTGACTTCCAATAGCGTGGCGGTGACGATCACGGCTGCCCCAAGTGGTGGCGGTGTCACGTTTGTTTCTACCGATCCAAATGCTCGAGGCAAGGCGATCAGTGCCAATGGGCGCGTGTTTTTCACGACCCCAACCGCACAATACGTTTACGATGGAACGACTTCCAAAGTATTGCCAGCCTTGCCAAGTGGTTACACGAGTATTTCGTTTGACGCGTATGCACGTCCCTGCATTGACTCAAACGGCAATGTTGCGTACATGGCGTACAAGACAGGGCGTATCAATCACGCTTTATATTACGACGCAACCGCCAACAGCATCGGCGTTATTCCGTTCGGTGACGAGACTTTTGTCTTTGGCTGCAACGATGCAAAACAAGTCGTTGCCTCTGACTTTAATTCTGGTCAGAAGACACATTTCAAATGGCAAGCCAACGATGCGACTGCGACTCAACTCTCAAAACTATCACCGGACAGTATCATCGGATATCGACCATTAGGCTTCAATAATGCGGGTACAATCCTTTTTCCAGACGGTATTCTAAAAGGTACGAACTTTACCTCGATTCCTAAAACTTCGACGTTCGGTTCGGGTTTAACCAACGCCGGAACAGTTTACGGCGTAGACAACCAGCAACTATTCAAATGGAACGAGGGCGATGCTGCGGTCACGTTACTCGGTACAGTACCCGGACCAATTCAAGACTCGGACATGAGGCTTCTCGGCATCAACAACAATGGTGATGTCCTGCTCAGAGCCACTGGGTTGGCTTCAAGCACCGACTATCAGTATTGGTTGTACAAAAACGGTGTTTACAGCCGAATCACTGTTCCAAACTACACAATTCTCGAGGCAATTGGTATCAGTGATACTGGAGCGATCTTGGCTAACGTCTATAATTCTGAAAATTTTGGTGCCAATTACCGAGTCGCGCTTATCAAACCGTAACCACTGGCTGAGTCCGATCCCTCGAGCCTAAAAACTCGAGGGGGCATCAAAAAAGGATTTCATCGTGTCCGAACTTTTTATCATCCCAGAATCCTCTGAAACCTGACCACATCTGGGGGCTGCTTATTGCTAGGCAACAATGATTTTGGGTAGTTCGGTAACAACAACCTAACTGCCGCGAATATTCCTGTTGCTGTAGCAGCAATTCCCTAATTTACGTCTCGAGCCAACCCCATTTTTAACAAGTGGGGTTGACATATTTCTCGAGCCTACAGCAGTTTTCATATCCGTTGACGCGCTTCTTGCCCCTTAAGCAGCACCTTCTTGACCATAAAATGCACCTCACGGGCATGGTCGCTAACGGGCTTGGGGCGCTTCTTGCCCCAATTCATGCACCTTCTTGATCCCAAGATGCACCTGGCGGGCGGGATCGTTTGCGGTCTGGGTCACTCCAAATCTGCCATTCTTGACCATAAAACGCACCTGGCGGGCATGGTCACTTCCGGCGACAGGTACGCTGTCCCTACTCCCGTTCTTGACCACATACGCGCACCTTCGGGCTTGGTCGCTTGGTCGGAAATGTTTTAGGGAAAAACTCTAAAACATTTCGGGGAGATACTTAACTTGTAAAAACCAACACGAAATCTGCGAAATATATCCAAGCTCTTTGAAAATGGATAAAACAATATACAAACTGTAGATTATCCTTGTACACAGACCGAAACTCACTCGGCACAGATTAAAAGGAGTACAAATTTATGGCTTTACAACAACGCTTGGAAAATCCTTTGTTCAATTATCGTTCCACTGCCGCCGAGGTGGTCAAGGGAATAGATTTGGCAGGAAAAACGGCTGTCGTCACAGGTGGATACTCAGGAATCGGGACCGAAACGGTGCGAGCTTTGGTCAGTGCAGGCGCTCATGTGATCGTTGGCGCTCGTCGTCTCGAGGTGGCACAGGAAAATCTGGCAGGTATTGCAGGCGTGACGATACTTGGGCTTGATCTTGGTGAGCCAGCGTCTATAGATTCGTTTAGTGAAGCAGTCTTATCGCGCACAACACAACTGGACTTTCTGATCAACAATGCAGCAATTATGGCAAATCCATTGACTCGAGATAACCGTGGTTATGAAAGCCAATTTGCGGTTAATCATCTCGGTCACTTCCAACTGACTGCCCGTTTATTTCCGTTGTTAATTGCAGCGAGTAACGCAAGAGTGGTTGTGTTGACCTCATCTGCCCATAGCGGCAATGGACTTCTGGTTAATGATCTCAATTTTGAAAATCGTGCCTACGAAAAATGGACTGCGTATTCTCAAGCCAAATCCGCCAATGCACTTTTTGCCCTTTCCTTAGACAAAATAGGCGAACCGCACGGTGTACGTGCCTTTGCAGTTGATCCTGGTGCAATTGATACCCCATTACAACGCCATATGACCGACGAAGACAAAATAGCCATTGGCTGGATGGACAAAGAAGGCAAGCTAAACCCGCTACTCAAAACAGTCGAACAAGGTGCTTCAACAACGCTTTGGTGCGCCACATCGCCACAGCTTAACGGCATGGGCGGTGTGTACTGCGAAAATTGCAATATTGCCCAACCGTGGAAGGCAGGTAATCCGCCCATGACAGGTGTCCACCCTCATGTCTGCGATGAAGCACTGGCAGATGCACTATGGGCAAAATCAGAAGAGCTACTCGGCGAAAAGTTCCCAATTTAGGAGCATAAACAATGAAAAATGTAGCCAATCAAAATACAGCCAGCAGTGCAACTCGCAAAATTGCACGAAATATCTTTATCGCATTGACAGGAATCAACGGCTTGGTCGCGCTTGCTCTCGGCATCATGACATTGATCAACATGCAAGGTGTTTTTGAAAGCTTTGGCATTACCTACTCGAGTGAATTGGTCTCAATTGGATTGACTTCTGGTGGACTCTTCATTTTATTTGCTGTATTGTCTGCCATCAGCATCACTTGGCTTGTGCGGGGCAAAATCGAGGGGCTTTTGATTCCCATCGGCTACGCAACCTTTTTGTTTGCATTGGGAATCATGGTTCTTGCTCGAACTGGTCAAACCAATGTCTTGTACATTGATAGCATCCGTGGCTTTTTAACGATGGTGGCAGGTTTCTTTGCGTACCAAGAAATGAGGCGTTAGCAGACCATGACCGAGATTATTCGTCTGAAAACCATTGCTGAAGTACACCGATTTTTCGGGGTAGATAAACCTGTTCATCCGCTTATTTCGATTTCTTGGCATCGGGCTGACCAAAAATTTGACTTTGGGGAGATTCGAGTCGCAAGCGATCTGTACCACATTTCGATGAAGGGCAATATTCGCGGAGCATTTACTTATGGGCGCAATTCCTATGATTTTGAAGAAGGAACGCTGGTATTCACTGCTCCTGGACAAGTTGCTTCCTTTGGACAATCAGGGCTTGAATTAACCGATTCGGGTTGGTCACTTACTTTTCATCCTGATTTAATCAGGAAATCCGAATTAGGACGAACCATCCGCGATTACTCATTTTTTGATTACGCAGTACACGAAGCACTTCATGTTTCAGAAAAAGAAAGTGGTATTTTAACAGACCTAGTGCAGAAGGTAGAAATCGAACTTCAACAAAATATTGATGACCATTCTCAAGATTTGATTATTGTGATGCTCGAGGCAATCTTAAAATACTGCCGTCGGTACTACAATCGTCAGTTTCACACACGCACCAACTTAAACAAAGATTTGATTGTTCGATTTGAAACCTACCTCGAGACTTACTTTGCCTCAGACGATTTGATGGAACGCGGATTACCAACTGTAACGCAATGCGGTGAAGCCCTAAACATGACAGGCTCTTACCTGAGTGATTTGCTGAAACTCGAGACAGGAAAAAGTGTCTTGACCTACATCCACGCTTATGTGATTGAAGAAGCAAAAACATTGTTGCTGGGTACAAATGATTCCGTTGGTGAAGTGGCTTACCGTCTGGGTTTTCAATATCAACAGCATTTTAGCAAGTTGTTTAAGGCTAAAACTGGTATCAGTCCGTCAGACTTTCGCAATACAAACTGACCAGCCTCTTGATGTGTTGTAGCGACCCAACTCAAGTAACTGTAACGCCCGATTCTTAAACTCCTATCAACCTCGAGTTTGCTCGAGAAGAAAAGGGAGATTATGAAAAAATTATTGCTCGCCATCCCGTTTCTTGCCAGTGTTCTGGTTGCCTGTCCAGACCCAACGCTAACTCAGACGCTTTCGAGTATTGTTTTACGGCGTTTTCGTAATCCATTGCGACAATTCTTGTCTTCATTTTGTACGACAACGCTGTCCCGTTCCAACTCGCCTCTTCTTGGTCTCAAAATGCACCTAACGGGCGAGACCGCTTCTTGACCATAAAGTGCACCTCACGGGCATGGTCGCTTCTCTCGGAAATGCTCAAGAATTTCGGAATTTGCTATAAATTCCCAAAAAACCTAACTCGCTCGAGCAACCCCAAAACTTTTCAGATTCATGCCCGTCACCAAACTTGCCCCCGCCAGAATAATCGCACATGCCAGAATTTTCTCGAGTCCAAGGGGTTCTTGCAAGAAAATGATGCTCCAGAGTGTGCCAAAGATTGGGACAAGAAACGTGACCGTCAAAGCTTTGGTCGCGCCAAGGTCGGCAATCAAACGAAAGTACAAAATGTACGCGACAGCCGTACAGAGCACTGCCAGTGCTAGCAGGGATA
>JANLWR010000781.1:0-2411 GCA_031364625.1 Deinococcales bacterium
CCGTTTGAAATCCACATTTTGGTGCCGCTAATCGTGTAACTCGAGCCGTCCGCACTCGGTACGGCACGGGTTTTGGCGGCTTGGGCGTCCGAACCGGAACCTGGTTCGGACAGGCAGTACGCGCCAATCAATTTGCCTGCCGCCATTTGCTCGAGATACTTGGCTTTTAAAACGTCCGAGCCGAAATACACCAGTGGCAACATACCGATGCTGGCATGGGCACCGAACGCCACGGCAAAACCGCCCGCCTGCGCCAAAGCTTCGCCGACGTAAGTGGCTGTGGTTTTGCTCATGTCCAGACCACCGTAAGCTTCCGGCACTTCGACCTGGAAAAAACCTTGGTCGCCGCATTCGTGCAAAATTTGCTTTAATAAGGCGTTGTCGTGCGCCTCGAGCGTTTCCATGTTGGGCATGACCCTGGCTTTGACGAATTCGTCCACGGCTTTGTAAATGTCTTTCACGTCGCTCGAGAAATCTTCGGGGGTGTGGGTTTGGCTAGCTGGAGTTTCTTGAATTAAAAACATGCCACCTTTTTTGTTGGTGATGGGTTCAGGGCGTTCTGCGATCATGATTGCCTCCTGGGACTTTCCAAAGTCTGAGATTTTATTGAACCGAGTATAACATTTTTTGGTTCAGAAATATAGCATCATTAAAGCACGACCTGTGGCACTAAAAACTGACATGCCTTAAGTTGGTGGCGCGGTGGTGTGGCGCTTCACAACCCTCGTTGGCACGATCGAACGACACGTTTCAAAACCCGAGCCAGCGAGCAATGCCAACAGGTTTTTCACGCCCTCGGCTGCCATTTCCTGGGCGGGATGGTAAATTGTGGTCAAGCCACCCGCAATAAAATCGGCTCCAAAAACATCATCAAAGCCAATCAAGGACAGATCTTCGGGAATCCGCAAACCCGCCCGTTGAACGTCTCGAGCCACGGCGGCGGCTTCGGTATCGGTTTCGGCAAACACAGCCGTCACAGGGTCATCACCTCGCAGCAGATCGAGCAACTTCTGTGTGCTCGAGACGTGCCACTCTGGTTTTGGGGCAATGCCTGCGGCTTTTAGACCCTCAAAATAACCTTGATGCCGCAAGACAAAATGCTCGACGCCAGAGTGAATCCCAGAACCAAAAAACGCGATGTTCCGATGTCCCAACTCGAGAAGATGCCGCACCGCCATGACCCCGCCACCAAACTGATCGGCATCGGCAAAACCCACACCGTCGGGGACAATTTGAGTCCAAAGCGCCACCAGTGGCAACCTTGCGGGATCAATCCGATATATCAAATCGTTGGCTTTTAACGGATTGCGCCCGATCAACAAGCCATCAATCCGACCATCAAGAAACCTGTTTGGCTCGAGGTGTGAAGACGCACTCAATTTCGGGTACACCACAAACGCCTCGAGTTGATGCTGACGCGCCGCATCCGAAAGCCCAGCCATGATCGCACCGTCAAAGGTGCGCCGCACCGAAGCAAAAGCTGAAAGTCTAAAATCATTGATCTCGAGGTCAACCGAACCCTCGTTCGCCATGACCTCCTCGAGTACCACGCCGATCTGCCCAGTGCGCTGCAACCTTAAATTTCGGGCGGCAATATTTGGGACATAGCCCAATTCTTTCGCCACCCGCTGCACACGCTCGATGGTGCTGGCACTGACCTGATACGCCACGCCATTGCCGGTTAAGACTTTAGAAGCCGTGCCAGAGCTAACCCCAGCAGCAGCCGCTACATCTTTGATCTTTAAAACCTTCATGCTCGAGTTTAACGTATCCATTCAGCGCAACAGAAAGACGAAAACCCAATTTGGTTTTCGTCTCGAGTGAGAAATAGATTTTTATCGTTGCTCGAGTGGAATCCAGTGCGCCTCAATGGGTCCAACGTAATTGACGGTGGGACGCAGCAGATTGTTATGTTGGGTGTACTCGATGATGCTTGCCATCCAACCCGAAATCCGTGCCAGGGCGAAAACAGGGGTAAAAAAGGCTTTAGGAATACCAAGATCGCTGTAAACCACGCCAGAATAAAAGTCCACGTTCGGGTAAATCCCTTTGGCGGACAATCTGGCGACGACAACCTCTTCGACCTTGGAAAGAATTTGATATTGCTTGCTCTCGCCGTGCTTGGCAGCCACAACCGCCGCGTACTCTTTTAAGACCCTCGAGCGAGGATCAAAGAATTTGTAAACCGCGTGACCCACGCCCATGACTTTTTCTTTGCGCTCGAGCTTGGCACTGATAAAGGCTTCGGCTTTTTCGACCTCGCCGATGTCCTCGAGCATGTCCATGACCGCCTCGTTTGCGCCGCCGTGCAATGGTCCTTTGAGACTGCCAATCGCGCTGGTGATGCTCGAGTACATGTCCGAAAGGGTGCTGGCGGTCGCAATACCTGTGAAAGTGCTGGCGTTCATGCC
>JANLWR010000824.1:0-26897 GCA_031364625.1 Deinococcales bacterium
CGTGGCTCGAGATTCTGGTAACAATCCAGCCGATTTAGAGAGTGTTGCCAAACACGCTGGGGTCAGCATCAGTACCGTCTCGAGGGCGTTGACGCGTCCAGACCGAGTTGCCACGGCAACGCGCGAACGGGTGCTCGAGTCGGCAGCAGAATTGGGTTATGCCCCGAATCAGTTGGCGCGAAGCTTGAGAATGCAAGGCTCGAAAACGATTGGTTTGATCATTTCCGATATTCTGGTGCCGTTTCATAGTGAGGTCGCCAAAGGCGTCGAAGACCTTGCCAGTGCACACCATTACACCACCATTTTGTGCAACTCGAGCGAGGATGGCAACAAAGAGAAACAATACCTCGAGTTACTGAAGGGTTTTAAGGTCGGCGGCGTGATTCTCGAGCCTACCGAGGCTGGCGTGGCAACCATCGAGGCGTTGGCTCGGGCGGGAACGCCAGTGGTCGAGGTGGATCGCATCAGTGGTGCACGCGGGGTGAGGGCAATACTTTCAGATAACATTGATGGCGCTCGGCAAGCCGCAGGGTACTTGCTTGGTTTGGGACACTCGAGTTTTGGAATCATTGCTGGCGACACCATGATCACTTCGGGGCGCGAACGCTTGCAGGGTTTTGAAGAGGAGTTGAACCGCCACAACATCAAGCTGGAAGCCAACCGAATTGTGCGAAGTCGAAATACGGATGCGAGTGGCTATAACTCACTTCTTGAATTGTTCGATCAGCCTGATCCACCAAAAGCCGTTTTGGTTTGTAACATTCAAATGATGGGTGGCGTGCTTCGGGCGGTGCGCAAATTGGGGTTGCGTGTTCCCAAAGATTTATCGTTGATTGGTTTTGACGATGCAACTTGGGCGAGTGTGGTTGACCCACCAATCACGGTAATCGCTCAACAAGCTTACGAACTCGGTAGAATGGCTGCACAAATGATTTTGGATTCGATTGAGGGCAAAAAAATCAAACCCGGCGTGACCAGACTGCAAACCAAATTGATCGAGCGCGAATCGTGTGCTCGAGTTTCAACCTCTTTGAGGAAATCATGAATCATCCGCAATCTCGAGATGCTGGTCTGCCAATGCACCTTTACATTGACAGTGCCGATCTTAAATTTCTCGAGGAGGAGTTGCAAAATCCTACGGTTTACGGCGTCACCACCAATCCCAGCATTTTAAAACGCGACGGTGTTTCACGATCAGGTCTGCTCAAATTTGTTGAACGTGTTTTTAAATTGGGCGCTCGAGTCGTGCAAGTTCAAGTGTGGCAGCAAGATTCTGCGGGCATGATTTTTGACGCGCTCGAGTTTTTAACCTACGGCGAACCTGGCGCGGTCGTAGCCAAAATTCCTGCCACCAAGGAGGGCTTGAAGGCAGCCGCGAAACTTGCCGGCGACGGCATTCCCGTGACGCTGACGGCAGTCTATGCGCTCGAGCAGGCACTGTGGGCAACCCAATTGGGTGTGGCGTATGTCGCACCGTACCTTGGCAGGCTCGAGGATTCGGGGCACGACGGTCTTGGTTTGATCGCCAAAATGCAAAATCTAATCACTCGAAATCCGAACAACAAAACCCGTTTGCTGGTCGCCAGCGTCCGCTCGAGAAGGGCTTTTTTGGCACTGCTCGAGATTGGCGTGGGCAGTATCACCGTACCGCCAAGCTTGTTACCAAAATTATTTGACCACGTTGAGACCCTGGCGGCTGAACAAACATTTTTAAGCGATGCACAAGAAATTCAAGATTAATTTAAGAGGGAGTTCAAATGAAAATTGCAATTTTAGGTGAAGCATTGATCGATTTTAAAAGCACGGGCGAATTGGCGTTTCAGGGTTTTGTTGGCGGCTCGAGTTTAAATGTTGCCACCGCAAGCTCGAGACTTGGACAAGCGACCACTTTTTTAACCCAGATCAGCACCGATTTGTTCGGCTCAAGGCTCAAAGATCACATCCAGCAAAATCAGATTGATTTGAGCAATGTCCTTGAAACGGACGCCCACAGCACCCTGGCATTTGTCGAAGAACGCAGCGGACAGGCGCATTACTCCTTTATGGGTAATGGTGCAGCCGATACCTTGTACAACCCGGAGCCGCGACCAGTTTTGCCCTCGAGTGTTTTGTTTATGCAGTTTGGTTCGATCAGCCTGCTAACCGATCCCACCAGTTCGAGCATTACCGAAATTGTTGCCAACCACCGCGAAGGGCTGACCGTGGTCTTTGACCCCCGATTTGGCGGGTTACAAGCTCAAACTGGAGGCATGGCTAAAGCTGGCGCATCTGGTGAAAGTCTCAGATCAGGATTTAAGCTGGCTCGAGCCTGATAAAACGCTGGATGATGTCGCCACCGACTGGCTGTCCAAAGGTCCAAAAGCGGTGATTATCACCAAAGGCGAACATGGCAGCGTTTTGTTTCGGGCTGGTAAACCAAACCTCGAGATTGAAACGCCAAAAGTGACCGTGATTGATACCGTGGGTGCGGGCGATACGTTTACGGCTGGTTTGATGGTCGGGCTGCTCGAGCATGGTCATGGCAATTCGGCGCAACTCGAAACGCACAGCGATGAAACTTGGCTGGCGGTCATGCGGTTTGCCGCCGTCAGCGCCGCCATCAACTGCACCAGGGCGGGCGCAAATCCACCGACTCGAAGCGATGTCAGTCAGTTTCAAGGTCAATAATCAAAACGGAGGCGACGCATGAACTGGGAATCAACCATCCACCTGTACAAAACCCAGTTCTTGGAGATCGAGAAACCACTGGCTGAATTGGGCAATCTGAAAGCCAGTACGTTCTTGTTTCCCAGTGGTGTTCACGGCATTCGCTTGCAAAACGAAATCGGGCAGATGGTGGTCTTGCCATTTCAAGGGCAACAAATCTGGTCGCTCGAGTTTTTTGGGCGCAACCTGACCATGAAAACCATGTTCGACATGCCGTACAACGCGCCCTACTTGCAGACTTACGGCGGGTTTCTGATCCATTGCGGGGCAACGGCAATGGGCGTTCCAGGGGCGGGCGACAACCATCCGCTTCACGGTGAACTGCCAAACGCGCCGTATCAAACCGCGCGGTTACTCATCGGTGAGGACGCCAAAGGGCGTTACCTGGCAATCGTTGGAACCTACCAACACACCGTGGCATTTGCCTTTAATTACAAAGCCAAACCAGTGGTTAAAATTTATGAAAACTCGAGCCGAATTGACGTGCATTTTGAACTTGAGAACCTGAAAAACTCGAGCATGGAATTTATGTACATGGCGCACGTGAATTTTCGCCCAGTTGACAACGGCACACTGAAATACAGTGCCCTAACCTCGAGCGACACCGTGCGGGTGCGCTCGAGCATTCCGAGTCATCTCAAACCGCCGCCTGGTTATGCCGAATTCCTCGAGCAACTGAAGCTTAATCCGAGCCTGCATCACAAACTCGAGCCTGGTTTGGGTTTTGACCCCGAAGTGGTGTTTTTTATCGATTACCTGGCAGACCAAAACGGCTGGGCGCACAGCTTACAAGTCCACCCGAGCGGTGTGTCAGATTACATTGCCCACAAACCCAGCCAACTTGGACACGGGGTTCGCTGGATTTCGCGCACGCCAGACCAAGATTGTTTGGGCATTGTTTTGCCAGCCACCGCTGAACCCGAAGGTTTCAATGCCGAACGCGCCAAGGGCAACATCAAAACGCTCGAGCCGCACGGGGTGTTTTCCCTAGACCTCGAGATTGGGGCATTGTCACAAGCCGAAACATCCCGTATTGAGGCAACCATTGAATCTTTGATTTCTTGAGGTTCTGACTCGAGTGATATTGCGCAATTGTTTGAAGTCTCTTGTATCCAATCATTATTGCGCTTAAAATCAAATTATATGCCGACGTATGTTTACGAGGGACTCACATCAGGAACGCGCTTCGAGGTCGAACAACGCATCACCGAAGCCCCACTCAAGTCAAATCCAGAAACGGGCGAGGCGGTCAAACGCATCATTTTTGCCAGCGCCGTGGTTTTTAAGGGTTCGGGTTTTTACAAAAACGATTCTCGAGCACCAGAAAGTAGCAAATCAGATTCGAGCAAAACTGAAGCCAAGACCGAGGCTGGTAAATCAGACTCGAGCAAGCCCGACTCGAGCGCCACAAAAACCGAATCGAGCACCGCACCTGCCCCGTCACCAGCCGCGCCCAAACCGGCGAGTGCTGACTAAATGAATTTGGAGTTTGGAACGTCAGTCTTTGTGGGTCAAGACAAAGTTGGTTTGGGCGCTCTATCTGACCTCGAGTTTTTTGTGCTGGTCGGTGTGACTGGCGTTGGCAAAACCACCACGCTCGAGGCATTAACCAATGCGGGTTGGCAATTCTCGAGCTTACCTGATCGGCGCATCGTGACCGATGTGGTGATGATCGAACCGCTACTGGCAGGAAAAGCTGTAACTGACCGCGAAGAACGCTTTGCGTTGACCGCCAAATACCGTGAATTGCATCCTGGTGGCATGGCGCAAGCCATTGGCATGTTGCAACTGAAACTCGAGCAAGGCAAAACGCCTCTCGTCTTTGATGGTTTGCGCGGACTTGAAGAGGTCAGTTTTGCCGCCAGCACCTATGCCAAATCGCGGTTTATCGTGCTCGATGCGCCAGATGAAACTCGAGTCGAACGACTTTTGGGGCGCTCCGATGCGTTTGACAGCATCTCGAGTGGCAATCCTTTTGGCGCGACGCTCGAGCAACTTCAAGCCATACAAGGTGTGGATACCGTATTTTCCAAAGCGCAACTCAAAAAATTTGCAGCGCTCGAGCATCAGGGTTTGAGTGCTGTCGAAATCGTGGCGAAAACCAAAATAGTTGTGACGGAACGCCGGAACTACAATCCAATCGAGGCTCGAGATTATTTGTTGCAACTGGATTCCAAACGGGTTTTGTACCTGGACACCACCGCCGCAACACCTGATATCATCGCGCGGCGCATCATGAATTGGGTGTAGCACCATGCCAAAAATTGCAAACCTCGAGATTACCCCCTTTCAATTGCCGTTAAAAGGGGCGTTGGCTTGGGGCAAATTCTCGAGCATGAATCTTGCCCAGCACGCACTCATCAAGGTCACGCTCGAAAATGGGGTAACTGGATTGAGCGAGGCGCCGCCACGACCCACAATTTACGGCGAAACGATTCCCAGCATGGTTGGGATGCTCGAGTTTTTAAAACCGCGATTGTTGGAACTCGAGGTTGAAGATACCGATGCGATCAAAAATATTCTGGCTTCAGTCCCAAACAATAACGTTCTGAAAGGCGCTCTGGACATGGCTTTCTGGGATGCTCGAGTCAAATCGAACGGCTCGGATTTGTTTGCGGCACTCGCGGGCACAAACTCGAGCATTGCGGTGTCTTACATTTTGGGCATTTCGGATGCCAGCACCATGCTCGAGGAAGCAAGGCGCGTGATCGAGGCGGGTGTGCGGGTTTTAAAAGTCAAAGTGGGACGAAATTACAGCCAAGACCTGGAAGTGATTCAAGAATTACAGAGCCAATTCTCGAGTTTGGGCGTGCGCCTGTACGCCGACAGCAACGAAACGCTCGAGGTTGATGCTGCGCCAAAGATTCTCGAGGCAATGCGAGACGCTGGTTTGATGTACGTCGAAGAACCCCTGCCCGTTCGTCAGTTAAAAGCGCGAGCCAACCTTCGCAAACTCGAGATTTTACCCATCATTGCCGATGATTCTTGTTTTACCTTAGCAGACCTCGAGCGTGAACTGGACTTTGATACTTTTGACATTCTCAACATTAAAACCGCCCGCAATGGCTTTAGCGAATCCCTCGAGATGCTGAAATTGGCACACAATTCTGGCAAAGGCGTGATGATCGGTTCACAAGCCAGCACGACCCTTGGCACGGTTCATGCCGCGATTGTCTCGAGTCGGCGCGAGGTCACACACCCGTGCGAACTCAGTTTTTTCTTGAAACTCGAGGCGGAAATTGTCAACCGAATACCAGCGATTCAAGATGGAATGCTCAATCTCGAGTCACTGCACGGCATCGAAATCGATCCCGATTTTCTCGAGTTACACCGCATCAAACCATAATTTTGTCTTTAAGACTTGTTCCAGGAAACGCTAAACTCTGCACCATGCCACAAAATGTTCCCCTGCCTATTGGGGCAAGGGGTTAGGGATTGAATTATTGCGACAATCATAATTTTGCTCCCTTGCGGTGACAATCATAATTTTGCCCCCTTGCGGGGGCTGGGGGAGGGATGTATGGAGGCGGTTGCTCGCGGCTATCGCCTTCAGAAGTAATGTAATACACAAAGATGAGAAAGTCCTGCGTCTTGCTGTGAGAAGCGTGGTCAACGCACAATACTTTACTTCAAGAATTCTAACATCAAGGCATTGAATGCTTCGGGAGATTCATCATTTGGAATGGCGCGACCCTTAAGCACATCGAGCGGAACTTTTTTTAGCTCGAGAAATGCCGCCGCACCACTGACGGGCGTGTTGACATCATCGGTGCCCCAAACAATATGTGCGGGTTGGGTCACACGACCCCACAGGTCTTTGACATTTTGATTGGCGTACTGCGAGATAAAAGCAAAAACCGGATAACCCTTGGCGCTGCCCTCGAGGTTGCCTTGGTACAACTTGATAATGTCATCATTCGCAAGTCTCCAATCGAGGTAAACCTGGTTGTACAAGAAAAAACCGATACCACTGGCGGATTTTAAGACATTGTAAAGCACTGGACCCAAAGCCCCGTTGGCGAGCGAATCGTAAAAACCAGGGTTGGGTGGGTTGACCAAACGATCAATTCCAGTCGGCGAAACCAGCAACAACTTGGAGATCAATTCAGGTTTTTCAACCGCAATTCTGGTGCTGTACGCACATGCCAAACTCGAGCAGACTATCGCGGCGGGTTCTTTGACCACGGTCTTCAAAAAGCTTTCTATGGCAAGCGTATATACGTTGTTGTCGTACAAAATTGGTCTCGCTCCACTGCGGGCAAAACCAGGTAAATCCAGCACAAACACCTTGTGCTTGGCGGTCAACGCCTGCGCATTTTTCTGCCATTGCATACTCGAGTTTCCACCACCAACACCGTGAATAAACACGACGCTCGAGCCTTGACCACCTGTTTCATAATAGACACGTTCAACGCCAGTTTGACTGAAAAATGCACTCGAGGTCATGCCAGGAACTCGAGGGGCAGGAACAACTTCGGTTGGGTCTGGCGCGTCTTTTGTAACCATTGGGGCACAGGAAGCAAAACCGAGTAGCATAAAAGCAAACAATAATTTCTTCACGGTTGCAGTCTGACGTGAACATAGGGCGCACACTGTAACCTGCCCTCAAGTTTCAATCGTTTTTACGCTGGCATGACATAATCCGTAGATGACCTACCGACTTGACCTGACCGCTTTGAATGCTCGAGAGTTGAAACGAATGTTACCTGGTGACATCACCACCGCGCCCGTTTTGGCTGGCGCAAGATTACTCAAAAAGCCCGTATTTGTCCCAGATGAATTCCCAAGCACGCTCGAGTTGCGAATTGCTCAAGAAGAAGATTGGGACAACCTTGGCGCAAGCATTCAAGCGGCACAGCGTGTCAAATCGATGCGCGATGCCTTGGTTGAGCTTGGTTGCGTTCAAGTTGGCGCGTTTCGCCTTGCCAACATGCCGTACCAACGAAATTTTTTTGGCTACACCAAACAAGCCGACACTTTTGCCGCGCTGTACCTGAGCGATGCCGCAGGACCCGCACCTTACTTAGAGCTTTTTACGCTGTTCAGAACCGAAAAAAACGGCAAAATAGGCGTTGTCACCTCGAGCGCGATTCTGACCGAACTCGACCCAAGCGAAAACCTGATTTGGCTGCCCGACCCTGGCGCTGAGGTCGATCATGTCTTTCAACTGCACCGCTCTAAAATCCTCGAGACGGGCAAAGCCAATAAATCCGCACGCACGGTCGAAGATTTCACCAGTGCTTATCTTGGCGTGCAAAACGCCAATTACAGCAGTTGGTTGGCTCGAGGGGTTCTGAAATGAGTGTGCTGAAATGACCCGCGAAGACCATCCTGGTGGTAGCATCGCCATGAAACTGCTGCAAGGTTACGTCTGGCAACCACGTGAAAAACCTGATTTGCAACTGCCAGAATCCCTTGCAATGGGCGCGAGCATCGTGATAGACCGCATTCCAGCACCAATGGCATTTTTTGACAACGGCACACCGACCGAAACCCAAGCGTTTTACCAATTGACGGTGCTCGAGATTTTTCCTGAATGGGTTGAAAACCAAATCATGGCATCTCGAGCGATTCTTGCCTCTCACGAGTTAAATTTGATTTTGAACGCCACCGATCCCGACGTTGGCTGGAGTTTGTCCGAAGATTTAAGACCCGCTTAATGAACCTGTGAGCAAAGTATCACCACGCCGCTCAAAAAAGGATACAATGATGGGCGTGATCGATTATCGCCTTGCAAGTAATTCAGACGAAGCTTACCTCAAGTCAGCCATCCAAGCTGCGTACCACGAGTATCCGCGTTTGATCGCCCTGGGCGGCGCGACGCTAGACCTCGCGGTTGAAAATGTGCTCGAGCGCATCGCCGAAGAAGGTTTTGCCCATGTGGCAACCCAAGACGGACAGATTGTGGGGGCTGCCTGGTGGACACCTGACGACAACGGTTCGGAATTAAGCGTGGCTTATTATGTCGAACAAGCCGTTCGCAAGCAAGGTGTTGCCACGGGTTTGCTCGAGGCTGGTCTGACCGAAGCCCGAAAACGCGGCGTGGTTGCCACGACCGTCAAAACCCACCCCGATAACCTTGCCAGCATTGCGCTCGCCCGTAAACTTGGGTTTGAACCTGTCGTGTCTTTGTTGCGTCAAGATTTGCGTTAAAGAAAATGAATTCCAAAGCTCGAGGTCGTGCATGACCTCGAGCTTTTTTATTTGCTTCTCGAGGTCGGCATGAAATTACAAAGACTTGGCGTTTGGATCATGGTTTACGGCGTCGGTGCAATTTTTTTACCCCTCATTGGCTTAAGCATGGACGTGTTTTTTTGGATGGACAGGTTTCCATTTCCGATCAATCTAGCACTCAAACTTGCCGCCATTTATTGGGGTTACAAGATTTGGCGCAACCAAGATTCTTAAAAGCCTCAGCGAGTTGTACGATTCAAACTCCTACAGCGCCTTGCACAATGTTTGACGCGAAGCGATTCCGCCCGAAGGTGCGTTTTGGAATCAAGAAGCGTCGAACATTGGCGACCAGCGGGAGTAGCAACAGACAGCGACCATGCCCGCCAGGTGCGTTTTATGGTCAAGAAGCGGTTTTCATATCCGTTGACGCGCTCCGCGCTCTCACTCCTATGAAAACCGCTGTAGAGAAGCTCGAGTTACAAAATACTGTCTCAGATGGGAAATTTCTGCTCGAACTCGAGCCGTGATCTGAAACCATTCCAGCGTTTTAAAGTCACGCAACGGCACATAACGGCACGTAACGGCAGGTCACTATGCTAATCGAAGTTCTGAAAAAGGAGTGTATGAAAAAGAAATTGATCGTCTTTTTGGTGCTTTTATCGGTAGTGCTGAGTGCCTGCGTTGAACCACCCAGAGTGGATGCAACTTGGAACTCGAGCCAGTGGAACAACGCAACTTGGAAGTAACCCAGGAGGGTAAAATGTTGAAAGCCAGAGATTTGAAATTTTTCGCCATCGGAGCCGTCATCGTCGCGTCAGGTCTGTCCGTGCTGGCAGCCGTGAACATCCCGAATACCTTTGCCCCAAACACTCCAATCAAAGCCGAGGATGTGAATGCGAACTTCTCGAGCCTGAAAGCCTCGGTTGATGCCCTGCAAGCCAATGCTGGAATTGTGAGCGACGGTGCGATCACCTCGAGCAAACTGGCAGATGCCTCGATCACTGCGCCAAAATTGAAAACACTTACACCGGCAGCCAACGGCAAATTTTTGTCTTATAACGGCTCGAGCCTGAATTGGGTGGATGGCACGGCTGGCGTTACCGGAGCAAAAGGTGACACTGGAGCACAAGGTTTAAAAGGTGATACGGGTCCAAAGGGCGATACGGGCGTACAAGGTTTGAAAGGTGATACTGGAGCACAAGGACTGAAGGGTGATACTGGTGCATCAGGCGCTGCGGGTGTGAAAGGCGATACGGGAGCGCAGGGACTGAAGGGCGACACTGGCGTGACTGGAGCACAAGGACCAAAAGGCGACACTGGTGCGACTGGAACGCAAGGTCTCAATGGCGTACAAGGCGACCCTGGAGTTCAAGGTTTAAAAGGTGACACAGGCGCAACAGGCACTGCGGGTGTCAGTGGCTACGAACGGGTCGTCAACAACTTAACCAATCAATCGCTGGGCGCAAACGGTGAAGTCGTGCTCTTTGCCAATTGTCCGATAGGTAAACGCGTCGTCGGAGGGGGAGTATTGGTCTTTAACGCGAGCGGACGATGGATTGTTGACACAAGTGGTCCGACCTCCGATACACAATGGGCGGTTGCTCTTACCAACATTGTCGGATCAACCATCACAGCAAATGCAATTCAAGTCACCGCAATCTGCGTAACGGCACTGTGACACTTGACCTATAAAACCAATGCCAAAATCCTCCAGCGCCCAAACTCGAGCCGCCATCGCAACCGTTCACCCAAATTGATGATCCACACCAATATACAGTTCGGTATGCCAGAACAAAGTTTTTCGAGTCGTAAGCTTGCCATAGACTGACCCATCTCGAGCCTTCAGCACGGCTTCTTTTAAAACAAACCCTCACCCTCGAGTCATTCCCCAACTCGGGGGGAGAGTTTCAAAAGAACAATCATCACGAAACTCGAGCCGCCACAACATCATTCTCGATTTGCTTCACATCTTTCCGTGCAAAACACACCGCTTCGTCTAAAGTCATCGAACACCCAAGTGCATAAGCAGCATCCGCAAACTCTGGGGTCAATCCCGCTCGAGCTTGTGCCGTAAGCCGCTCAATATTTTCGCTTAATCGGTCATCTGGAATGGCTTGCAGGCGTTCAAAGCCTGACCGACTGACACCGTAAAACGTGAGTGCATCGGCAAACTTATTTTCGAGAACACTAATTTCTGCCAGGACGCTCAGGTTATACACGGTTTTGAGTGGTTGCCCAATGCGGTAAAACAACTCGAGACTCTCGAGGATGCTGTCTCGGGCTTGCGATAACTGTAACTCTTGCAGCGCAGCATTCCCCAGGTTGCCGAGCGAAGTAGCAATGCCCGAGATATCGCCGAGTTCTCGTTTGATGGCAAGACTCTCTCGGATTAAGCTGATGGCGACAAGTCTGTTTGGGTTGACCAGGGCAATATTCTCGAGCGCGATGGCTTCACCCTTGCGGTCTTCTCGCTCGCGGCAGAGTTTTAAACTGGTTTGAAAGTGGGTTTTGGCGGTGTCATCGTCGCCCTCCATCGCGCAGACGATTCCCAAGTCATTGATCGAATGCCCCAAGCCCCAAACATCGTTCTCGCGTTCTTGCAGCGCAATGGCTTGGTCTAAATGCACTCGTGCCACCTCGAGCAAACCCTGATCGCGTTCGTTGGCGGCTCGCCAGTACAAGACTTCGGCTTGGATCAGAATGAAGCCGTGAACGGACGCCTCGAGTTGTGCCGCATCGAGGTGGGCGTAAGCACGTTCAAACTGGGCAGAACAACTTGCTTGAATGCCAGCCGCAAGTTGTGCTCGAGCCATCAGCGTCGGTTCTGAAACTTCTGAGTCTACGGAAATCTTGTAAGCCTGGATTGCCGCCTCGAGTTGCCCCAGTCCTTCGACGGCGCGACCGTGCAGCATCCAATAGCGACTGAGCGCCGTGGCGGTTCGCAATGCCAAATCTGGTGGGATTCCACGGCAAGTCTCGAGCAGGGCAACAAAATTGCGATGGTCGGCAGCGACCCGTTCGAGCCAACGGGTTTGACCCGTCCCGCCCCGAAGTGGCGTTTCGGCGTGCTCCGCAAAACGTGCAAAATAATGGGCATGTGCGAGTTGCAAGTGCTTCAGTTGTGCCCGCTCGAGTTTTTGTGCGGCAAAAGTTTGCACCACCGAATGCAGGTCGTAGCGTCCCCCCGGCAGGCTTTGCAGCAATGAACGCCCGACCAAAGCCAGCAGCGCTCGAGCCGAAACGCCCAGCCCTTCCAACGCGGCGCGGCGTTCAAATCCGCCCCTGAAGACACTGACGGCTGATAGCGCCGTTCGCAATTCATCCTCGAGGAGTTCCCAGGAGTGTTCAAACACAGTTCGGAGCGAGCGGTGAGCGCCCAAAGTATCGTTTTCGGGCAAATCGGAATTGGATTCCAAACCGTCCGCCAGCGCGTCGGGACTGAGTTCTCCCGCCCACGCCGCCGCCAACTCGAGTCCCAATGGCAGACCGTGCACCAGTTTGCAGATTCGTAAAATACCAGGCACGGTTTGCGCCGACAAGACAAAACCGACACGCCTTAGAGCGGCACGCGCCACAAACAGCCGCACCGCGCTCGAGGATTGCGCCAATTCCAAGCTTGGTTCTTCGGGGTAATCCAAACCCTCGAGCACCAGCACGGTTTCGCCAGGAAGCTCGAGCGAAACCCGTGATGTGACCAGCATTTTCAAGTGCGGGGCAGCCTCCAGTAAAGCTGCCAGCGATTCAAACACGCCGCGCAGATGCTCGAGGTTGTCGAGGATCAAAAGCAGGTTTTTAGAACGTAAGCTTTCGGTAATTTGCTGCCAGACGCTCGAGTTTGCATTCAAGTTGAGTTTGAGCGCATCGGCAATCACGAGCGGCACATCTTCAACCGTTGACACTGGCTGCAACGAAACCCAGACAGCGCCATCCTGAAAACCCGATGTTTGATGCTCGAGCACCCATTTCGCCAGCGAGGTTTTGCCCACCCCGCCAGACCCGCGCAAGGTCAACAACCTGACCGAATCGTGCGCCAGTTGCGCCCGAATTGAGGTTTGCTCGAGTTCACGACCGAGCAGACAAACATCGGCTTCAATTGAGCCTCGAGCCACGACCTCGCTGCCAGAAACCAGCGCCGCCAGACGCAAGGTCTCACTCAGAGGCTCGAGTCCCAAATCTGCCCTGATGCGCTGCCCAAACGCCTGAAAGGCTCGAGTTCCGCGCTCCTGCCGACCGAGCACCAAAGCCTGCCTCAGCAAAGAATGCAGCGCCTCCTCGTTGTACGGATCAACCTCGAGCAGGGTTTGAAGCAATTCAAACAATTCAACAGCATTGCCACCTCGCTCGAGCGTCTGGGTTCGTCCGATCAGCGCCTCGCGCCAATCGCTTTGCAAGACCGAACGTTCAGTTTCAAAAAAAACCTCGAGTTGCTCAAAACCAGTCAGCCGCGACCCCTCGAGCAACGAACCCGAATACTCGAGCAGCGCCGTTTCCCAGTCGGCAGCCTGACACGCGCCCCTAAAACTTTTGATGTCGGTGTCATTCGTCAAACGCAACGCCTGCGGACTCGCCTCGAGCGCCTGCGCCCACGCCAGATGCTTGTTGCGGTGCAACAGTTGGCGCAAATTGTTCAAGCCAGATGTCGTGTTCACATCGTCCCACAATAATTCCGCCAGGTCTTTGCGATTCACCCAATCGTCTTGCAGCCCAAGGTACGCCAGCAACCACAGAAACTGCCCTTGCGCAAGCCCAACCACGCCGCTCGAGTCAATCCAGCGCGGCGAACCGAAAAGATGCAATTTTCCCGATAGGTTCAAACGCTACCTCCAAATGACCGACAACCCAGATTAAAGCCGTACTGACACGATCAGCGTATCATTGCGTGGTCGCGTGCTCAAACCGTTAAGAGCACAATTTTTAGCTCGAGGCGGGGGTCAGCAATTTTGGTGTGATTCCAGTGCGAGCTTGATACTCGAGCGCTATCTTTTCCCCCGCCGCTCTCCCCTCTCCAAGTTTGGCGAGCGCCACAATGCTGCCGCCAAAACCGCCACCCGTCAACCTCGCGCCGTAGATGCTTGGATGCGCTCGAGCGATTTCGACCAGCAAATCAATTTCGGGTTCGCTCATGTCGTAATCGTCACGCATGGAAAGGTGTGATTCACCGAAAAGCCCTCCAACTCGAGTTAAATCGCCAGCCTTAAAAGCCGCCACCGTTTCGAGCACCCGAGCGTTTTCGGTCACAACGTGCCGCGCCCGGTTTGAATACGGACTCGGAAGCGCGTTGATGCGCTCTAAATCCCCTATCTCGAGATCGCGCAAGGTTACAATGCCCAACAATTGGCAAGCGTGTTCGCATTCTGCACGGCGCGTTTTGTAATTTCTCGAGCCGTCATCGTGGGCGTTGCTGTGCGTGATGCCAGAATGGATGATGACCAGTTCCGCCGAATGTGGCAGTGGCACGCGTTCAAAATCAATTGTTTTAAAATCGATGAACAACGCCTCTCCCAGATTCGCCAAACTGCAAGCCATCTGATCCATCAAACCGACTCGAGCGCCGACAATAGCACCGTTTTCGGCGCGTTGAGCCAGTTTCGCAACCTCGAGATCAGTGATTTTCAAGTCAAACAAACCACGAATGCCGCGCAGCAAAACCACCAAAAACGCCGCGCTCGAGCTTAAACCGCTGCCAAGCGGCACATCGCTCGAGATCAGCGCATCAAAACCGCCAAACGCATAACCCTCGAGTTTCAGGGCATGGGTGATGGCTTGCGGGTAATCGAGCCAACCATGCGTTGAGGTTTCCGCGCCCAGGTTAAACTCGAGTTGTTGATTCATTTGCACTGAAAACAATCGGACAGTTTGATCTGAATTGACGCGTTTGGAAATTTGCAGCGTGGCACGTTGAGGAATCGCGGTTGGCAGTACCAGACCATCGTTGTAATCGGTATGCTCACCAATCAGGTTCACCCGTCCCGCAGCATAAACCTCGAGTTGGGCGGGTTGACCAAATTGAGTTTGGAAAGTATTCAAAAGTTCTTGATTCATCAACGTTTTCCTCGGGAATCTAGAGCGAATGCTCAAATTTTGTTTTAGTTTACCGTGATAGTCTTCAACCGTGACGACCATCAAGCCTTTTTCACTGCTGGCAAAAGTTTACGACACGATTTTTGCCGATGTCGAATACGACCAATGGGCAGAATTTGTTCTGCACTACCTGAAGAAAGCTGGAGTCAACCTCGAGCCTGAAAAAGTTAGAATTCTCGATCTGGCTTGCGGCACAGCCGCCAGTTGCGCACCCTACCTCGAGCGCGGTTTTGAGGTTGTTGGCGTGGACATGTCCAAAGAAATGCTCGAGCAGGCGCGAGTTAAATTTCCTGAAGTTCAATTTGTGCAGCAACGTTTTACCGAACTCGAGTTGAATCAAAAATTCGAGCTGGTGACTTGCGTTTTTGACAGCCTCAACAACCTGACCGAACCCGCAGACCTCGAGAAAACTTTTGCAAACATTGCCAAACACCTCGAGCCTGGCGGTTGGTTGGCGTTTGATATTAATACCCGTCAGGGCGTGCGCGAACTTTGGGAAGACGACCGTTACGAGGGCGAGATTATCACCGAAACCGAGCACGTTCATTTCTCTTGGACGCACGATTACGACCCCGCGCTTGAACTGGGTGTGGTCAATGCGCACTGCAAAACCGACAAACTCGAGTTTACCGAAACCCATTTTGAACGCGGTTACGACCCGAGCGAACTCGAGCCGATGTTGGTCAATGCAGGTTTTGGTTTTATCGAATTTCTCGAGTTTCCAGATTTTAGCGAACCCGAATTCGACTCGCCGCGCATTTGGTGCTTTGCAAGAATTTAAGATTTGGGAAACCTGACCGTCATGTTTGGCGTCAGAAAAACTCGAGCACCGTTTGGAAGCTCGAATCGCGGTTCGGTGGGTTTGTTCCCAAAACCAGAGGCACGAAGCACACCCCTGACCCAAATTCCGTTGTGCATAAACTCGAGCGTTTCCCAGCCATTCAATCGCTTTCCCAGCAAGGTCATCACTGGGCGTCCATCCATCAAAAAAACTTTTAATCGCCCCTGATCTCGAGCGCGGGTCGGTTTGGAAGTTTGTTGGAATCGCTCGAGAAGCTGCTGCCCAGGCGAAAGCTTGCGTTTGCTTGCCAGAAAATCTGGCAAGTCCGCCAAACGTTTTGGTCTTGCGCCAGCATTCGGATAAAACGTAAACCCATTCCTGAGCAGTTCCTCGGCTTTTTTCCATTGCTCGAGGTCATCTATTTTTGGCGCACGAAAAGCTGTGCCCATCATGGTCATAGGCTGCTTGCAATCGGGACAAACATAAGCTCCAAGGAATGGATTGCGTGGGATGTATGGTTTTTTAAAAGATTTTCGGCAATGAAAACACGCCCATTTTTGGTTGGCAGGACTCATGGCTCGAGTTTAGCGTATGAATTCAATGACTGGGTTGGTAAAAAATGGGCGGTACGCTCAAGCCGAGAAGATGGACATTTTTCTCGGCTCACCCTTTTCCTTTGATTCCTCGAGATTGGGCGCGTTAAACTGCATCATGCCGATTCATTTGCGTGCTCAAGTTGGAGATGTCGCCCCTTACGTGCTGCTTCCAGGCGACCCAAACCGTGCCAAGTACATTGCCAGCACCTTTCTGGAGCATTCAAGACTTTATACCGAACACCGTGGAATGCTGGGGTTCACAGGCATGTACAAGGGCATTCGGGTCAGCGTGCAAACCAGCATGATGGGTTGCCCAAGTGCCGCGATCACCTGCGAGGAACTGGCAATGCTGGGGGCAAAAGTGATTATTCGGGTTGGAACCTGCGGTGGCGTCAGTCCAAACCTCAAACCAGCCGATCTGGTGATTGCCCAAGCGTCCTTGGCTCGAGATGGCACAACCCGTCAGTACATGGGTGAGGGCAACCACACGCCAATTGCCACTTGGCGGATTGTTCGCGCCGCCGAAGATGCCGCTCGAGAAGCAAATTTACGCCATACGGTGGGATTGATTGCCTCAGACGATTCGTTCTATTCCGTGACCGCCGAGGAGGCTCGAGGCTTGTACACATCAAGGGGTGTTCTGGGACTCGAGATGGAAGCCAGCGCCGTGTTTACGGTGGCGCACCTTCGAGGCATGGAGGCGGCATGTCTTGCCACGGTCAGCAATTATATTGGCGACGAAAGTCTGGTGCCTGATGAGGTTCTAAAACGCGGCGTGGACAATATGGTTTTGGTGGCGCTCGAGACGATTGTACGGCTCGAGGCTGAAAAGCCGTTAAGGATATCAACATGAAAAACTCTGTCAATTTTGTTGAACATCTTCGTAAACAGAAAGGTTTTTTGGAGCGCTCATGTGAAAGCTACGATTCAAACTACAAAGATGAGGCAATTCGCATTGCTACAGTAATTCGAGTGCTGATTCACGACACCAAAAATTCCACCTCTTTACTCAAACATCTAAATGCAACAACAATAAATCTGTTATCAACTACCTTTGATGTACCTGACAACACAATTTATTTCGTAGGACTTGGAATGAGGCGAATTTCAGGTAGTAACATCGAATATTTTCCACAGCTTGGCGATGGTCCACCAATTAACCAATATATATCAGTTAACACATGGTGGAATCAAGTTGTAATGGTATTAGATAGTCAAATAATATCCAGAAAAGATATTGTGCTTGCAGCTGCGAATAAAGACGGAGGTGCCCATGTAGATGCAACACTCAGCATTGAATACAAAACATTGGCTCAAGATGGTGCAATTGGAACATTTATTTATCAAACAGCAGGACTCAGGATTGAAACTCCAATTCGTGATGCACACCTCGTTTCATTGCGGCAACTTGGGTACGAGTTACTTCACTCACCCGAATTACTAAAGATAATCGCATGAATACAACATTTAATTAAGTCAATTGCACGAAAATTTGATAATCAAATAAACCATTTTCAGCGTAAACTGGGTTCATGCCTATTCATGTCAAAGCCGAACCGAACGATGTCGCGCCCTACGTTTTGTTGCCAGGTGATCCAGGACGCGCCACCTATATTGCCGAGACATTTCTCGAGCAACCGGTCTTGTACACCGAATACCGTGGTTTGCTGGGCTATACGGGAATGTACAAGGGCTTGCGCGTTTCAGTTCAAACCACCGGAATGGGTTGCCCAACCACCGCCATTGTGCTCGAGGAAATGATTCAGTTGGGGTCAAAAGTGTTTATTCGGGTTGGCACGTGCGGGTCGTTAAAACCCGAACTCGAGCCGACGGATTTGGTGATCGTGCAGGGCAGTTTGCCGTTTGACGGCACGACCAAATTGTACCTGGGTGAAGGTCCTGCCGTGCCGCTCCCAACCTGGCGAGTCTTAAAAGCCAGTGCCGACATTGCCGAACTCGAGAAGATTAAACACCACGTCTGCATGATCTCGAGCGGCGATGCCTATTACGGACCACCCTGGGTGAAAGAAGAACGCCTGAAACGCGGCGCAAAAGCAGTCGAGATGGAAGCCAGCGCAATTTTTACGATTGCCATGCTGCGAGGTGTCGAGGCGGGTTGTGTTTGCACCGTCTCGAATTACGTGGGCGACAAGGCACACCAACCCGAAGAGGTTTTGCAACGCGGGGTGGATGTCATGACGTACGTGGCGCTCGAGTCTTTTTGGAAGCTCGAGATGGAAAAGCCTATGATGTGATTGATGATTTTGAATCGTCATTCACATCTTTGTTGGCTCACTGTTGGGCTTTGACATAGGAGGATGACTGAGCAACACCAAGATGACGACACAAGTGCAGGGAATAAATATGAATGGGCTAAGTTGACCAAGTTTGGAAGTGTGCCATTGTGTTACAAACACCAAATGTCCAAAGTAAGCAATATAACTTGCCATTGAAAACAACGATATCAAACCCAGTGCTAGTTTCAATGTACGAATTTGCAAAGGCAAGCCGTGCTGCCACTGATGAGAAAGCGCAAACAAAATCATACCCACTGACGACATAATGTTAAACCAGTACGCCAGGTTTTCATTGTTCAAATACAAGAAAGAAAACAATGTATTGATACGGGTGCTGTTAGTTTGACGAAACACCCAATAATTTCTCTAAACGACCAAAAAAACCTTGCGCCAACCCAGGCAACCCCGTCACCACCGCCAAACCATCCCGCCACAACTCAAACAACTCCACCACAGACTTCAACACCCGATTCGCCAACCAAAACCTTTTAATCCAACCCCACAATAACTCAATCGGATTCAACTCAGGCGCATAAGACGGTAAAAACACGACTTCCAACCGATCCACCCCAGCCACGAAAGCACTTACCAACTTATTGCGATGCAACCGTGAATTATCAAGAACCATCACAATACTCCCAGATTCTTGCTCAAGCACGTATTTCAGAAAAGCAATCGTATCCTCACCCGTGACTTTCTCAGTCGTGACCTGCGCGAATACTCGACCATCCCAACTTAAACCACCCATGACATTGATTTTGTCTCGAGCGCTGTTCAAATCCAAAACAGGTGTTTGACCTCTTACACCCCACGTGTGCGTGACACTACTTTCAAGCCTTGACCCTGTTTCGTCACCGAAGATGATTTTGATGCCTTGCTCGTACTTTTTTTTAACTCAGGCAGCGTCTCCAACACCCAAGTTTGAATCTTTTGATCATCTCGTTTTAAGGCTCGAGTTTCAGGCTTTTGAGCACTAAACCCTAGATCACGCAGGACGTAACCCACGTGTCTAACACTGTAATCAACGTTGTATTGTGTTTGGATGACACTGGCAATTCGAGGGCAAGTCCAAGCATCACTTGGGAAGCCTTGGGCTTTAGCGCCCTTAAGGATGATGTTTTTGAGTTCTTGGAGTTGGTTTGAGGTCAGTAATTTTTGTGTCCCTGGATGTTGTTTGGCTTTCGCACCTTCAAGCCCATACTGATCGTAGGTTTGTTTCCATTTATGAACGACTTGACGGCTCACGCCAAGGTCTGCGGCGATTTCAGTGGGTGGGAAGCCAGTGTCGAGCATTTCAAAGCCTTTGGTACGGCGTTCTTCGAGTTGAGCTTTGGTGTAGCGGGTGGGTTTCCAAATCATTCTGAGATTTTACTTGATTTTGTCAACGCAGCACTACCCGAGTCAATAGGAAAAAAGAAGGAAAGCGCCATACCAAACCACTCAAGACGTGTTGGAACTCGCTCGAGGCGCAGGAGCAAAGCAAAAGAAGTTGAAATCAATAAATACGGAAAGAATGGCGTTAAGTTCTCTTCGATTTGCTGAGTGACCTCTGAAGAAAACGCCATTCCAGCCAGTGAAAACGAATAAAATACAATGGCACTGAAAGCAAACAACCAGTACAACCACTTGGTTGCTTGCAGTCTTTCCCATGTAGCAGAAGTCAACGCATCAATGATCAAATTTGCAGTCTCGAGTTTTGAAGGATTGGTGTTAAGCTCATCCTGAAATCCAAGCTTTAATTCCTCACCAAATCGGTCACGAAAAGACTTTGGGTAAATTCGCATAATGCTGTCAAAAACACGCTCGAGGTTCATGCTACTCCTCTTAACAATTTTACGTTTCTGGCTTGCTTGACCAGTCGCTCGAGGTGTTGGGCTTCGGCTTGCACGACTTTGCGACCGTTTGAAGTTAGGGTGTAATAACGGCGGCGTTCGTCATCGTCGTCAGGGCGGATGTCGGATTCCACAATTAAACCTGTCTCGAGCAATCGTTTGATGGTGGAGTACAGCGTGCCCGGTCCGAGTTTGACGCGTCCTTCGGTGCTGGTTTTGACGTGTTGAATGATCGCGTAACCGTGCATGGGTTCGCCGGCAAGACAGAGCAGAATATTGAATGCGGCGGGGGTTAAATCTTTTGGCATGGTTGCTCCTTTAAAACACTATATCATAAATAGATATATTTAGTTCAGACATACATCAAGTTCCAATCCGAAAAAACTCGAGAAATCCGACCTCGAACCAAGCGCCAATGTTGACTCATCCAGTGGTTTTTTTGGCACGCTCTGGTAATCTCGTGGTGTGAGCGTAAAGTCTTGAAAGTCGTTGGCATTGACCCAGGTTTGGCAAACCTTGGTATTGGCGTGGTGCATGAGCAAGGTGTCACCCCAACGTACCTTCATGCCGAAGTGGTACGCACCTCGAGCGAAAGCTCCAGCCCAGAGCGGCTGGCATTCATTTACAAAGCCGTTAAAAACGTCCTCGAGCTTCACAAACCAGATGCGCTGGCAATCGAGGCACAGTTTTTTCAACTTCAACCAGGCACGGCTTTTAAAGTTGGTGAGGCGGTGGGCGTGGTGCTTCTGGCTTGTGCCCAACTCGAGATTCCCGTGTTTGAATACAGCCCCAAAGAGGTCAAAGCCGCCGTGGTCGGTACGGGCAGCGCCAGCAAAGAGCAGATCATGTTTATGGTCAGGGCGGTGTTGCAACTGCCCAAAACGCCAACTTCGAACCATGCCGCCGATGCACTGGCACTGGCACTGACCCATCTGGCAAATCGGCGCATTCGCACCCACATGGGATTCTCGAGGAAAGTCTGATGCAAAGGGCTAGTGTGGCGACATGAACATTCCTGTAGTGGTGGTTTTGGCGCTTGCCCCATCACTGTTTTGGTTCTGGTTTTTTGCACGTCAAGACAAACGCCCAGAACCAGCAAGGGTTTTGCTGCGCGTGTTTTTTTGGGGTGTCATGATGGTGATACCGGCAACCGTTTTAGAAAACAGCATCGAAACATTCTTTGGCAGCACGGTCTTGGTCGTACTCACTGGACTGATCGAGGAAGGATTTAAGTTTTTAGCCGCCAGCAGCATTGCCAAACACAAAAATTTTGATGAACCAATCGATGGATTGATTTATTCGACCGCAGCCGCACTCGGTTTTGCCACGCTCGAGAATCTGGCGTACATGCTGCGATCAGACCCAAGTTTAATTCTGGTCAGAGGTCCAATCACCACGCTGGGTCATATTTTGTTTAGCTTGACCTGGGGTTATGCCATGAGTTTGCGCCGATTTCGCAATGCACACAACGTCTTGCGTCGCGGTTGGTTGCTTGGAGCGCTGTTGCACACCATTTTTAATGCCATCGTGTTGTCGTACGGCATCGTTGGCATCGAGTGGTTGTTGCTGCCTTTTGCTGGCATCATGGTCGTGATGTGGCAACTGGCAAGAAGATATTATGCCAGTGCCGCCCGAAACCTGGACGACACGATACCACAACCCAAAGTGCTCGAGAAAGCATGATTAAACTTGCGCTGGCAGCATGTTGAACAAATACCTTCAAACGCCCATAATGAAAGGGTACAGCGCAACCAGAGAGGGATTCATGACCAAAACCGAAATTTACAGCGATTTTTTAACCACTGAAGGCTACCGCCCAAGTCTGGACAAGGACGGCGATTTGACCTTCAAGCACGAGCGAATCAATTTTATTTTGTTTGCCAACGAAAAAGACGAAGAGTTTTTTAAACTCATGATCCCATTTTTCTGGCCCATCGAATCTGAAGATGAACGAGAACGTGCCGCCGGGGTCATGCACCGTTTAAATGCAGAGTACAAAGCCGCCAAGTTTTACCCTATTGACGACGATGTGTGCGTTTGTGTCGAATGTTTTTTTGAAACACCAGAGCATTTCAAAAAAATCTTTGGGCGCTGCATTGACCTTTTAGCGGCTGCCATGCGCGAATTTAGGCAGCACATGCGCGAAGAAACCCCGTCCAAACCACCGCTTGCAGAAGCCTAAACTCGAGTTTGAAAGGGAGCATTGTGAAACAATTTTTGGTCATTTTGGCATTTTTACTCGGGCTTGAAGCTCGAGCTGAAATTTTACGCGGTGGGGACAGGATTCCTAATTTTTATGCCACGACATTAGATGGAAAATCTGTTGAGTACAACAGTGTTGTGGGCAAGAATACCTTCTTGTTTTTTTGGGCGAGTGAATGTTCAGATTGTTTGGACGAAATGGCGGCATTAAACCTTTTAAACACGAATTTCAAAGACAAGGGCTTGCGGGTCATTGGCGTTAATGTGATCGATCCGCCCAATGTCATCCAGACGGTGATGCAACAAAAAAGCATCAACTTTGAAATCTGGTACAGCAACCCAATACGCGGTGATACCGACCTGACCAAGAAACTCGAGGAATGGCAGGGTTTTGGCGAGGGTTTTGAATTGCCTTGGGCGTTTATCACCACCTCGGAGGGCGTGATTCGGCGTTATGTTCAGTATTTTGATGAAACCTCAATTGATCGTCTGGGGAAAATCATCTTCTCGACTGACGCTGTGACCCCAGGCATCAAACCTGGTGCGGACATGCAAAATTTTAATTTGCGAACCACCGAGGGCAAAGTTGTAACTTGGAATGATTACAAGGGCAAACCTGTCATCATCAATTTTTGGGGATCGTGGTGCCCACCGTGCCGCGCAGAAATGCCAAAATTAAATGCCTTGTATGCAAAATACAAAATGCAAGGCTTGGTCGTCCTGGGCATCAATTACGGCGAAACGCCAGATGTTGCCGCGAAATACTTGAGCGCCAACCCAATTGATTACATTGTTTTGTACGGCTTGAACGACCCCATGCTCGAGACTCGAACTTTGTTTAGCGCCTGGGGCGGCAGTGGCGTGCCTTGGAATTTGTTTATTGGCAAAGACGGTAAGGTCTCAAATTGGATTTTTGGTTATGGAGCTGGTTCGGAAGTGGACATCGAACAAAAAATCAAAGACATTTTATAAATTCAAGTTTTAAAAAGAGGCTCGAGTTTTAAGCTCGAGCCTCTTTTGTTGCCAGTTGCCAATCGTTAATGACCGAGTATTTGACTTAAGAACAATTTCGCCCGTTCCGATTTTGGATTGTTGTAAAAATCTTCGGGTGTGGCTTGTTCAATGATCTGCCCGTGATCAAAAAACATGATTCGGTCAGCCACCTCCCTGGCAAAACCCATCTCGTGGGTGACACAAACCATCGTCATGCCGCTCTTGGCAAGTTCTTTCATGACCTCGAGCACCTCGGCAATCATTTCGGGGTCCAGTGCGCTGGTGGGTTCGTCGAACAGCATGATCTTGGGTTTCATTGCCAAAGCCCGCGCAATGGCAACGCGTTGTTGCTGCCCGCCCGAAAGTTGCCCTGGAAATTTCTTGGCTTGTTCGGGAATGCCCACACGCTCGAGCAATTCTGTTGCGATTTTTTCGGCTTCGGATTTAACGATTTTCTTGACCCGAATCTGCCCGATTGTGATGTTCTCGAGCACCGACAAATGCGGGAACAGGTTGAAGCTTTGAAAGACCATGCCAACATCGCGGCGTATCGAGTCAATGTTGCGCACATCGTTGGTCAGTTCGGTGTTGTCAATCATGATGCGCCCAGATTGGTGTTCCTCGAGCCGGTTCAGGCAGCGAATAAAAGTGCTTTTGCCCGATCCGCTTGGTCCGATCACGACCACCACCTCGCCTTGTTGAACGCTTAAACTCACGTCTTTCAGGGCTTGAAAAGTGCCGTAAAACTTATTGAGGTGCTCGACCATAATAATTTTAGGAGCATTGGAGAGGTCTTTTGTGGGTTGGGTCATAATTTCTCCTCTCGAGGTCTCAGTTCGAGGTTTTCAGGCGCTGCTCGAGGTTTTTGGCGGCGAGACTCATGGAATAGGTGAAAATAAAATAAATCGCGCCCAGGGTAATGGGGATTTCTCGGGTCACGCCGAGCCAGTCGGGGTTGTTTCGCACGGCTTCGCCAATGCCCACAAGGTCGGTTAAACCAATGATTTCGACCAGACTGGTGTCTTTAAAGAGTGCAATAAACTGCCCGACGATGGTCGGAATCACAGCACGTAAACCTTGCGGCAGAACAATCAAAAACAGGGTTTGCGTGGCACTCAAACCGATGGCTCGAGCCGCCTCATCTTGACCTGTAGGAACATTTTGCAAACCGCCGCGCACATTTTCTGCCATGTACGCCGCACTGAACAGCGTCATGCCAATCATGGCTCGAGCGACCTTGTCGAGTTGCGGGAAATCGGCTGGGAAGAAAAATGGCACGAACAACTGCGCCATGAACAGCACCGCGATCAGGGGAACGCCGCGCACCACTTCAATGAAAAAAATACAAAAACCACTGACCACAGGCAGTTTTGAACGCCTTCCGATTGCCAGCAGCACCCCGAGCGGGAAACTTGCCACAATGCTGACCACACTCAGCAAAACTGTCAACAATAAGCCGCCCCAGAGACTCGAGGGGACTTCACCGCTTCCAAAATTAAAGCCGATCAAGGCAACGCAAACAAAAAACAGCGCTGTCCACAAAAAGTAATGGAATTTGTTTTGGGTTTTGATGGCGCGACCCAGAAACACCCCTCCAACCAGTGAAGCGCAAGCCACTGGCACGAGCGTTCCGCTTGGGTTGCCAAACTGCCAAACCAAAGCCAGCAGCGCTATTGCAGCCAGCAAAACAAATGGCGCTCGAGGTAAAGGCTGTTCACGGGTACTCGTGCCCCATGAGAACCCAGCCGCCAGGCTGATGGCAATCAGCGATGCCCAGACGCGCCAGAGTTGCTCGAGCGGGTACGGTCCGACCATCAAGAGACGAAAATTGGCTGGGATCACTGCCCAACGTGCTTTGGTGAAACTCCACTCGAGCAGGCTTTTGAAAAACAGTCCAACAACAATCACCACCACAATTGAAAGCATCGTATTCCAGGGGGTGCTGAACAGGTTTTCCCTCAGCCAGCGAACGGGATCGGTTTTTGATTTCACCATTTCTTCACCTCGTTACTAAACGCGTGGCACGGTTGTACAGATTCACAAAGCTCGAGATGATCAGGCTGAGCACCAGGTACACCAACAGGGCAATCAGCATGGTTTGAAGGTTAAAGCCAGATTGATTGCCAGCCGTGTTGAGCACATTAAACATGTCTGGAAAACCGATCGCCGTTGCCAAGCTCGAGTTTTTGGTCAAGTTGAGGTATTGATTGCCGAGCGGTGGAATGATGACTCGGAGGGCTTGTGGGAGCACAATCAATTGCAGCGTTTGGCTATAGCTCATGCCGATAGCCCTTGCCGCCTCCCATTGTCCTTTGTTGACGGCTTGAATGCCGGCTCGGACAGTTTCGGCAATAAAACTGGCGGTGTACACCACCAAACCGATCAAGAGCGCGGCAAATTCTGGACTGAGCGACGCGCCGCCAGCGATGCCAAAGTTTGTGGTGCGCGGCAGGTCAAGCTCGAGCGGTTGCCCCAGAACGAAATAACCCAGTATCAACACCAGCAGCAACACGCCAATGGCAAGCCAACCGGCGGGTTCGTTGCTGCCAAGGTTGACGCGACGACGCTCGAGAATCACAAAAGTTGCTAACGCCAAAACGATGGCGACAATCCAGACTGGCACAAACGAAATCGAATCCGGTTTTTGGACCAGCCACGGCATGAAAAAACCTTGATTGGAAAGGTACGCCCCGCCAAACTGAACGGCTTGTTTGACTTGAGGCAGGGTCAGCACGCCCGCGAAATACCAGAAAATAAGTTGCACCAGCAATGGCGTGTTGCGAAACACCTCGACGTAAACCAGCGCGATTCGGTTGACCAACCAATTGCTTGAGAGACGTGCAACCCCGACCATAACGCCCAGAATGGTCGCCAGCACAATGCCCAAAAGACTGACCCGCAAGGTGTTGAACAAACCCACCACGATGGCTTTTAAGTAAGAATCCTCACTCGAGTAGGGCACGCCAAACGCGCTGCCCTCTGCCACCTGAAAACCGGCGGTGCGTCCCAGAAATTCAAAACTGGTGCTCAAGTTACGGGTTTTGAGATTGGTGGACAGGTTTTGACCCAAAACCCAAAAGGTCAACAAAACCTTCAACCTCTCCTCCGTGCAGATGCTGTTCGGCAACTTCGAAGTGCTCGGCAACGGCAACGTCGTCTACCCCGACCCACCGATTCCGTCGACTGAGTTGTCGCTGCTCCGCGCCGCCTTCCCCGCTACCAACGCCGGCAAGCT
>JANLWR010000857.1:0-10498 GCA_031364625.1 Deinococcales bacterium
TTCCGCGAGTTTTACGAGAGCATCAAGATTATCCGTCAGGCGATTGCGCAGTACCCTAAAGTTGGTCCAACGCTGCCCAAACTGCCGCGCCTCAAACCTGGTGCTGGCGTCGAACGTTACCGTGCCGCCGAGATTTCCAGGGGGCAATTGGGCGTATATCTTATTTCGGACGGCACTGAAAAACCGTTCCGCTCCAAGCACCGCAGTCCAAGTTTCTGCACGCTGCAAGCGCTTCAGGACATGTTTGTGGGTTCTAAATTCTCGGATGCGATAGCCATTTTGGGCAGCATTGACATTGTGCTCGGGGAGGTAGACCGATGAGTTTGTATGAAAACAAAGAACCACGTATGCCGCTCGAGCGGGTCGCCATTCCTGAAAACAAGCATTTTAAATTGCGCAACAAGTACCATCCTTTGCTGAACAACCACAACAAAAAAGGCAATTTAGCCTCTGCCATTTTTGGTTATGTGTCCTTGTTCGGCACGACCTTGCTGGTGTTGGCACTGACCTATCAAGGTTTGCCGGCGTTGCTCGAGGTACTGGGCGCTGCGAAAAACTCGTTTTGGTACAACCTGGTTTACGGTTTGCTTGGACCTGTGTTGATGTTCTTGTTTGTGGCTGTCGTGGCTTTGATTAACATTTTGATGCTGCGCAAATATTTGGCAAAAGTTCAAAACCGTTACGGACCACTGCATCACGGACCTGCGGGTGTGTTGCAAACCGTGTTTGACGCGCTCAAGCTGGTCTCCAAAGAAGATTTCGCCCCAGCCATGGTCGAAGAAACGATTTTTACGCTCGCGCCCGTGATCGTGTTTGTCTCGGCGTTCATCATGATTGCCGTGATGCCGTTCGCGCCAGGTTGGGTCTTCTCGAACGTCGATTCTGGGGCGCTGTTTATCATTGCCGCAGGAACGCTCGGTGGCTACGGCGTGCTGCTGGCGGGTTGGAGCATGAACAACAAATACGGTCTGATGGGTGGGCTTCGTGCCGCCGCGCAACTCGTTTCTTACGAAGTACCGCTTTCAATCGCGCTCTTGTCGGTCGTCGTTTACAACGGCTCAATGAACCTGACGAGTATTGTCGAATCGCAAGCCACGGTCTGGAATGTCTTCCCACTGTTTATTCCATTCGTGATTTACCTGATTGCCGGTCTCGCCGAAATCAAGATGACGCCGTTCGATCTGCCGGAAGCCGAATCTGAGCTTGTCGCAGGTTTCAACACCGAATACGGCGGTATGCGTTTTGGGTTTTTCTTTGTCGCCGAATTTGCCGAGTTGTACTTGCTGCCAGCAATTCTTGCAATTTTCTTCTTGGGCGGCTGGCACGCACCAACGTTACCAATCATTGGCGAACTGGTGATTCGCACCAACGCTCCAGCGCCAGCCGACGCCTCGAGCATCCTGGGCTTGTTGCAAACCATGTTCGCCCCTGGCGGTATCGGTACGAATCTTCAATACGCCTTCTGGTCGCTTTTAAAAGCTGCGGCTGGCGTCTACTTCTACATGTGGATTCGTGCCACGCTGCCGCGATTCCGTGACGATCAACTGATGGAACTCTGCTGGAAAGGTTTGATTCCACTTTCAATGATTGGTTTGCTGCTTGCCGCAGTCTCGAGACTCTACCCCGTGGTTGGGCAAATTCTCTCGTATGTCACGGCGATACCACTGTTGTTGTTTATTGTTTCTCGAGCGTTTGGTCTTAAACTTCCCAGCCCAAAGAAGGAGCTTGCATGAGTTTACTCAAAGATATTTGGAGTGCAGTTTCTGGCGTGGGCAAGGGGATGGAGAAGACTTACGACGAGCAATTCCAACCCATTTTTACCGATTTGTACCCGTTTGAATTGCCCAAACTTCCGCCCGTCAGCGTGCAATCGTTGGCACTGATTCAAAACGAGGACGGCTCTGACCGATGCGTGTCGTGTCTGGCGTGCGAGAAGGTCTGCCCAAGCCAAGTCATCACCATCGAACGCAAACGCAACCCTGCGGGTAAGGGTTTTGTGCTCGAGCGTTTTGACATTGATCTGGTCAACTGCATGTACTGCGCCGCCTGCGTCGAATCTTGCCCCGCGCAGGCGATAGTCACGATTCAGGATTTCGAGATGAGCACCCCAAACCTGCAAAGTTTGAAAGCCGATAAGGAATTTTTGGACTTGCAAGGCTTGCGTGCCGCACAGTGGTACAGCCCGAAAGTCGGCGTGGAATACCGCGTCGAAACTCCAGAGAATCCAACGCACGGCAAGATCGTTAAAGCCCCAGTCGAGGATCAGCCTGGTGGAATGCAGGAAATGGAAAAAGCCCGTTTGGCTTTACTCGAGCCAGCTAAACCTGTGGAGGCAAAACCTGCGCCTGTCGCTGCACCCGCTTCTGCACCAACCGCACCTGTTGCTCCAGCCGCAAAACTCGAGACTGCCGCACCTGCTGCGACCAGCGACGAACCGAAAAATCCGAAAATCAAACGATTCGTTCCAAAAGATGCCGCCGCACCTGCGGTTGAAGCCCCTGTTGCTGAAACCCCGAAACTCGAGACTCCAACAACGCCTGAACCTGTAGGGGCGCTGCTTGCTGCGCCCGCCCCTGCGCCCGCCACACCCGAATCTGTACCAACCAAACTCGAGACTCTTGCACCCGTCGAAGCTGCAAAACCTGTTGAACCCGCCGCCGACTCGAGCGCACCCGTTTCTGACGAACCAAAAAACCCGAAAATCAAACGTTGGATTCCGAAAGAGAAGGGGGAATAAATATGGTTAATCCTGTTTTCTTCTACCTGATCTCGTTGGCGATTATTTCGACTGCGATTTATGCGGTCAGCTCGAGCAAACTCTTGAATGCCGCGCTTGCGTTGGCGCTGTCGTTCTTTTCGATTGGCATGTTGTACTTTATGCTCGGCACGCCGTTCATGGGCATGTTGCAATTTTTGATTAACGCGGGTGCGATTCCAATTGTGACGGTGTTTATTATTTTCATGACGCAATCGAGGGTGCTCAAACTGAAATCTCCCGCCACCGCAGTCGCCGCGATTGGTGCGATGGTGATGCTGGCAATCGGTTTTGTTTTGTACATCTCGCGTTCAGGCTCGAGTTTGAATGCGCAGAATGTCACGCCAGTCAGTGCTGCGATGCTGGGCGAGAAATTGCTCGGTTCGGTCGAAACCACGGGCAAGGTTGGTACGTTGTTGGCTTTCGAGATTGCCAGCGTGTTGTTGCTGGTCGCCATGGTCGGCGCAATCATTCTGACCAAACGCGAGGGTGAAACCATCAAAGGCAATGTCGGCGTGCTGAGTGAGGTCGAGAAGAGCGTCACTCAAGGCGAACTCGAGACTCCAGCCCGAGCAGCCGATGCTGTAGCTCGTCCTGCGGCAGATGCGGTTATTCCCGAAACTCGAGAGAAGGTGGTTGCCTGATGGAAAGCATCCTTTCAACCATCCGTTCGTTTGCCAACAACGGCATCAGCTTGCAGCAGTTTTTGATTCTGGGCGGTTTGTTGTTTCTGGTGGGCATTTACGGCGTTTTGACGCGCCGTAACCTCATTGCCATCCTCATGAGTGTCGAAATCATGCTGAATGCCGCGATGCTGAATTTTGTGGCGGTCAGCGCCTACACCGACACGGTGAACATCAATGGGCATTTGTTCGCGCTGTTTATTGTGGCGATTGCCGCCGCCGAAGTCGCGGTGGGTTTGGCGATATTTATTAACGTTTTCCGTTCCAAAGGTGGCGTACTCACCGATGACCTTATGGAGATGAAACAATGATCTCGAGCCGTAAAAAATTCATCATCAGGAGGGAAAACAATGGTTGATCTTGCCATTTTGATTCCTGTACTGCCGGCTTTAGGCTGGTTGATCATCTCAATATTTAGTAAGGCGCTCGGCAGCAAAGGCAGCGCTTGGCTTGCCACGACCTTAATGGCGCTCAGTGCCGCGATTGCCATTGGATTGTTCGTTGAAATTAACAGCGCCGCGCCAAACTGGAAAACCGAACCGCTCGAGCAACTTTACAACCTCGAGCACAAAGTCAAAACAACTGAAGCCGCAAAACCTGCTGAAACAACGACGCTCGAGCCTGGTGTCGAACCAATCTCGGCATTGACCGAAGAGGCGGATAAAAAAGCCGAATTGCTCCGCGAGGCTCTGCCCTTGAGCAACCGAGCGCTCAGCGGTTTTCCTTTTGTGCGCGAATGGTCTTGGCTTTCGATCAAAGGCGAGGCGGGTTTGCCGTTCGGGTTTTACTTCGATCAGACCGCTGGGATTGTGCTTTTGATGGTCTCGGTGGTCGCGTTCTTGATTCACCTTTTCAGCGTGGGTTACATGGCTGGCGAGGAACGTTACCCGACTTTCTTTGCCTACATCAATTTGTTTGCCGCCGCGATGCTGGCAATGGTCATGGCGAAAAATTTATTCCATGTGCTGCTGTTCTGGGAAATCATGGGCGTCATGAGTTACCTTTTGATCGGTTTTTTCTACAAGAAAAAAACCGCGCAGCAAGCCATGAAAAAAGCTTTCATGACCGTGCGCGTCGGCGATCTGGCGTTTATGGCGGGTTTGTTCTGGTTGTACTCGAGCTTCAAAACCCTGGACATTCCAACGATTCTCGAGGCTGGCGCGAGCGGTGAATTGCTGCGGGTTTTGGGGGTCACGGCGGCTGGCGGCATTGGCTTGCTGTTGTTCATCGCCGCGATGGGCAAGAGCGCTCAGTTTCCATTGCACGTTTGGCTTGCCGACGCGATGGAAGGTCCAACACCCGTCAGCGCCATGATTCACGCCGCCACGATGGTCGCGGCTGGAGTGTACCTGGTGGCTCGAGCCTACCCAATTCTCGAGGTTGGGCATGTGTTGCCGTTTGTGGCGCTGATTGGTGGTTTTACCGCGATTTTTGCCGCGAGTATGGCTCCCGCCCAAGCCGATGCCAAGAAGATCATGGCGTTTTCGACACTCTCACAGCTTGGTTATATGTTCTTGTCGCTGGGCGCGTTCGGTTATACCGCCGCGCTGTTTCACCTGTTGACCCACGCGTTTTTCAAGGCTTTATTGTTCCTTGGTTCGGGTAGCATGATTCACGGTTCTGGCACTCAAGATATTTTTGAGATGGACAGGCTCGCCAAATACCAGAAATGGACGCTCGGCACGGTCTGGGTCGGCGCACTGTCACTGATGGGCGCACCGCTATTTGCAGGTTTCTGGTCCAAAGACGAGATTCTTCACGCCGTGCAAAGCGCCGGCGGCATGTACTGGATTTTGTGGCTGATGGCGGTCATCACCGCGATTCTGACCGCGTTTTACACCACGCGCATGATGATTATTGCGTTTTACAAACCCAAAACCGCCAGCCCTTGGGCTGCCGCGCCTTGGAACAACGAGGGCGAACCAACCCTGAACATGACCAAAGCCGAACTCGAGGATCAAAAAGCGCACGAGCACGGGCATCATGTCAGCGATCATCCGCACGAGAGCGGTCCTGAAATGATTATTCCGCTTGTCCTGCTGGCAACGATGGCAATGGTGATGGGTTTTGTCGGTTCACCGTTTGCAAACTCTTGGTTTCAACGCTTTGTCTACTTTGGCGAAGCTCCAGAACTTCTACCACTCGGGTCAGCCATTCCAGGATTTATTCTCTCAGCGCTGTTGGTTGCGGCTGGCGCGGGTGCATCGTTCATGCTCTACGGCGGCGCTCGAGATCACACCAAACAAATTGCGCCTATTTGGCTGACCCGTTTGTTACAGCGTCGTTACTTTATTGACGACTTTTACTATCACGGTTTTGTCAAACTTGCCGAAGACATTCAATATCCGCTGGCTTGGTTTGACAACAACGTTGTTGACCGCATCGTGGACGGCTTTGGCATCGTCACGGGCGCGGTCGGTGACACATTGCGCCGTGCGCAGTCGGGCGCGGTTGGTTTGTACGCTTGGTTGATGGTCGTGGGCGGCGCGGTTATCGCGCTGGCGTTTGCCTTCGCGCAAGGGGGCAACAAATGATTACGCTTCTTATTTTACTTCCCGCCATCGCCGCTTTAATTGCGGCGGCGGGCGACAACAAAGCCCAACTTGCCAAACGCGTTGCCGTGGCAGCCAGTCTGATCTGCACGATTATTTCGGGCGCGATGTATTTGGGTTTAAACCTGAATGGCGGTTTGCAGTTCCTCGAGAAAGTGCCGTGGATGCCGCAAGTTGGTGTTTCGTACTTTGTCGCGCTCGATGGTATCAGCTTGCCGTTCGTGGTGCTCACTTCCTTGCTGACTTTGGTCAGCGTGCTCGCCAGTTGGGACGAAGAAAAGAAAAGTTTCTTCGCCCTGTTTCTGGTGATGCAATCCGCTCTAACGGGCGTGTTCGCCAGCCTTGATTTGATTTTGTACTTCGTCTTCTGGGAAGTCGTGCTCATCCCAATGTTCTTTATCATCGGCGTCTGGGGTTACGAAAACCGTCGTTATGCCGCCGTCAAATTCGTGATCTTCTCGCTGACAGGCTCAGTTTTAATGCTCGTCGGAATCCTGGCGCTGGCGTTCGGAATCTCGAGCAGCGCCGGAATCCCGCTCACTTTTGATTACAGCATCCTGCGCGAACACGTTTCCCTCGTCTCGAGCCTGCCCGGTGTCGGTCTGATGTTCTGGGGCATTATCGTGGCGTTCTTGATTAAACTTCCCGCCTTCCCAGTCCATACCTGGTTGCCTCACGCGCACACCGAAGCGCCCACCGCCGGTTCGATCATGCTGGCGGGTGTGATGCTCAAAATGGGTGGTTACGGCATTCTGCGTTTTAACCTCGGTTTGTTCCCGCAACAGATGCAGGAATTTCAGGTGGCACTTTCAATTCTTGCCACCGTCGGCGTGATTTACGGCGCGTACTGCGCGATGGCTCAAAAAGACCTCAAGCGCATGGTCGCCTACTCGAGCGTCAATCACATGGGTTATGTGCTGTTGGGCATTGTCAGCCTGACCCCGATGGGCATTCACGGTGCGGTCTATCAAATGGTCGCGCACGGTTTGATTACAGGTTTGATGTTCATGATGGTCGGTTTTTTAAGCCACAGAACCCACACCCGAGAGATTGCCAAAATGACGGGCATGTACGCCGCCATGCCCATTCTGGGCGCGATCATGTGGGCGGCGTTTTTGGGCGGTCTTGGACTGCCTGGCATGGCAGGTTTCATTGGCGAATTCACCGCGCTGTCTGGTGCGGTGCAAAATCCTGTGACCGCGCCATACGCCTACATCAGTTTGCTGGGTATCATCATCACCGCAGGTTTTATCTTGTACGCGATTCAACGCGTGCTGCTCGGTCGCGCCCCAGGTTCAGACGATCACGCGCACGACGATCACGCGCCATCCTCGAGCGTGACCCTTGTCAAACATAACGCAAGTCATGCCTTTCACGATCTCAGCTTCCTCGAGATTGCCGCCGCCGCGCCGTTGTTGGTGCTGGCGATTGTGCTCGGTTTGTACCCCAACGCCCTCTCTCCCTGGATTGACTCGAGCGCCCAAGCGCTGCTCGAGACCGTCAAGGTTGTGGCATTAGGAGTCTCGAGATGATTGTTGCGATTATTGTGTTGCTTACTATCTCGGGCATTGTGACCTTCATTGCGGCGGCTGGTAAAAACGCCGAACAACCACATGCGGGTCAAGTCTTTGGCGGCGCAACCCTTGCCATTTTCACCATCATGATGATGCTCGCGGTTATTGGTTGGAACGATTCGAGCATCTATTACGGCGTTCTGAAAGCGGGTCCAATCTCGAGCCTCGGTACGTTGATTATGGGCTTGATTGGTTTGCTGGTCACGGGCGGCGTGATGTCAAACCCCGAAAAATACAGCGCCGGCATCGGCGAATTCTTTGGTTTTATTATTTTCACCATTTTGGGCGGCGTGCTGATGGTCAGCACCAACAACCTGATCGTGCTTTACCTCGGCATCGAACTCTCGAGTTACAGCACCTACATCATGGTCGGTTACTACCGCGATGACCGTTACAGCAACGAAGCCGCCAGCAAATACTTTCTGCTCGGCGCGGTTGCCAGTGCGTTCTTGCTGTTCGGCATGAGCTTGGTGTACGCCGCCGCCACCTCGAGCGGCATTACAAATTTAAATTACGAAGAGATCGGTCGCGCCTTGGCATCTGTGGCTGGCAGTCCCATCTCGAGCTTTCCGCTTGTTTGGCTCGGGCTTGCCATGATGCTGGTCGGCTTTGGTTTCAAACTCGCCCTCGTGCCGTTTCACTCTTGGACGCCAGATGCCTACCAGGGCGCTCCGAGCATGGTCGCAGGACTCCTGAGCGTCGGACCCAAAGCTGGCGTCGTGATTGCCCTCTCAAGCCTTCTGACGAGCACTTTCGTGATTCAACCCGCGCTGCTCGAGGGTTGGAAAAATGCTTTCATGTGGCTGAGTATCCTCAGCATGACCGTCGGCAACCTGCAAGCCCTCCAACAAACCAACATCAAACGAATGCTGGGTTACTCGAGCATCGCGCAGCTTGGTTACATCGTGATCGGTGTCGCCGTCGGCTCGAGTGCCGGCACTGCCGCGTTAATTTTGTACATCACGGGTTACGCCATTACCAACATTGGCGCGTTCTTGCTCGTCTCGAGCTTGCGTGACGCTGGCGTGAATGAGGAAATCTCGGATTACGCAGGGCTGGTCAAACGCAGCCCAACCGCAGGTATTCTCATGGCAGGATTTTTCATGGGCTTGGCGGGCGTGCCGATGCTGGCAGGATTCCTCGGCAAGTTCTTGCTGTTTAAAAGCGCTGTGGATGCCAGCCTTATCCCGCTCGCTATTGTCGCCGTACTCAACACCGTTCCCGCTTATTACTATTACTTCCGCGTCATCATCAATTCCGTCCTGCTCGAGCCTAAAGACACTCGATCTGTCGAATTGAACCCAACCGCCTTGGCGGTGCTCAGTTTCGCGCTGTTGGGTGTGGTCTTCTTGGGCGTTTACCCAACCCCGGTGCTTAACCTGATTGACAGCGCGGTCAAAACCATGCCGTTGTTCACCGCTTCAAGATAAATTCTAAACCATCAAAAACCCCCGCGCTCGAGCCTCGAGTTGTGGGGGTTTTGGTTTGACTTAAGTCAAGGACAAAGCTCGAGCTTCGTTGCAAAATTTGAGGCATGAAAGATGCTTACTCCGTCATCACCCAAGCCTGCGTTGGTCACAAAGAACAAGCCTGCGTTCAAGTTTGTCCTTGCGAATGTATTTACGAGGGCGATGCTCAATTTTTCATTCATCCCCACGAGTGTATTGATTGTGGCGCGTGCATTGCCGTATGTCCTAGCAATGCGATTTACAGTCTCGAGGAAGTCCCACAAGAATTTAACATCTACATTCAAAAAGCTCGAGATTTCTTCGGTATGTAAGAATCTCGCATGAGTCTCGAGGATCAACTGCAACTCGTTCAAAATACGGTCATCTTCAGGGATGTATCCGAATCAGACTTGCTCGAGCTGATGCGTCAAAGTCACGTCAAAACCTTCCAAACTGGTCAAACCGTGTATCTCGAGGGTGATGTTGCAAGCAGCATTTTTGTCATCTCGAGCGGTTATTTTAAGACCTTCTCAAGCAGTCCAGACGGTGCTCGAGAATTAACCCTCAGCGTCGAAGGTTCACGGCAAATTTTGGGTTTGGTTGCCGCCTTCCTCGAGCCTCAAATCCATGCTGCCAGTTGTGTCGCGCTCGAGACCGGAGTGCTCTTGTGTATTCCAAATAATGTTTTCAACTTAGCACTCGAACGATCACCAAATCTTGCCAAAGCCAGTTTGCGTTTTCTGGCAAACCGTCATTCCAAACTGATTCGTCGTACCGAACAACTTTTTTTCAGCGAACTCAACCAACGACTTGGCGTGTACCTCCTTGAGCACACCTCGAGCCAAGGATTTTTACTGCCAACCAATTCCGAACTTGCCAGCCAACTTGGAACTGTTCCAGAATTGGTCAGTCGAAAACTTGGGGAATTTTACCGTCAAGGCTTTATTCGGCTCGAGAAACGTCGCGTCTGGCTCGAGAATATTGACGCGCTCAAGTTCAGTTTGGGAATTGAATAGGGGAGACTCGAGATTCAAACAAAAACAGAGGCTCGAGCTTTAAGTTGTGTTAGCCTGCCTTAATGAATCTGGTTGCGCCAAGCCGACTTCGTGCTTTCATCGAACAGTACCCAGAAAGTCTTGAAGTCATGCGCGACTGGTACAACCGCTTACGTAAGACAGATTTAATCAATTTCGCCATGCTTAAAGTAAAATTTGGAAGTGTGGATTTGGCATTCACCAAAAATGGGATTGCGGTTGCTGTATTTGATGTTGGCGGCAACAAATACCGAGCCTTAAAAAACCTTCAGGAGAACCCATGAATCACGCGAACATCCCGCACCTAGCAAAACCCGTTGCCAGACTTGTGATGGGCGTTGACAATCAAACCGAACTCGAGCCTGCCAGTGTGGTGTTTGATGATTTTATCGCTCGAGGTGGGAATTGTTTTGACACGGCTTTTATTTACGGTTCGGGAGTCTGCGAAACGG
>JANLWR010000858.1:0-5748 GCA_031364625.1 Deinococcales bacterium
AGCTGAAAAGAGGTTTTGAGGATGGTTTCGAGTTTGGTATTGTAATTCAAGGCTACTGCTCCTTGGTAGGGATTTGGTAGCCTCTATTCTTTCAGGTTTGTGTGCTGGACGGCAACCCTAAGTTTTGTCCTGTACTATGATCCAATCTTGCCTCGATGGTTGCGAACACATGTATTTTGATTTCGCTCGTTTTGAACTGATCGTTCAAATTCGAGGCAAGGTATTGCCATTTAAGCTTCTCAGTGACGGGCAACGCAGTATGCTTGCGATGGTTGCGGATATTGCGTACCGCATGGCGCAACTTAACCCTCACCTTCTCGAAAATGTCACGCTCGAGACTCCTGGTGTTGTTCTGATAGACGAACTTAATTTGCATTTGCACCCAAAATGGCAACGTACCATTGTGGACAATTTACGCAAAACATTCCCAAAAGTGCAATTTATTGCAACCAGTCATTCGCCGTTTATTATTCAATCTTTGCGTCCTGGCGAATTGATCGATCTGAACGAAGTTGAAGGGGCGGCGCAATTCCAAAATCAAAGCATTGAAGATATTGTCGAAAAAGTTCAAGGCGTGGAATTGCCGCAACACAGCGAACGCTTGCAAAAGATGTACGAAGCCGCAAAAAACTATTATAGCGTTCTCGAGCAAGCCGAAAATGCAGACAGTGCAAAGCTCGAGGAGCTAAAAACCAAGTTGGATGAACTTTCGATGCCATTCAGCGATGATGTGGCTTATCACGCTTTTCTCGAGTTCAAACGGGCAGCATCGAAAGAATTGGCTTGAATGCGACCAGTAGAACGTGGTTCAACAGACGATACTTTTGACGAATATCAAAAAGCAAAACTTTTACTAACAACTCGATTGGGGCATTATTGCTCGTTTTGTGAACGACACTTGCCTGCTGGTCTGGCTGTTGAGCATATGCAGCCCAAAAAACCATTTCCTGATTTGGAACTGGTTTGGGAGAACTTTTTGCTGGCTTGCGTTAACTGCAATTCTTGTAAAGGCACAAAAAACAAATCTGAAGCGCTCGACGTATATTTTTGGGTTGACAGAGACAATACAAGTCGCGCCTTCACATATTCCAAAGGAGGACTCATCGCTGTGAATCCACTTTTGGCGACTCATTTGCAGGCGAAAGCAACCAAAACGCTGGAATTCCTGGGGTTAGAAAAACTATCTTGGGAAGACCCTAAAGCCAAAGACAATCGTCAATCACAACGTCATGACACTTGGAATCAAGCCGAGATGTTTAGAGACGACTTATTGGAGGAAGATACTCAAAAGAGACGCGATTACATTGTCACATACGCTCAAAAAGCTGGCTTCTGGTCTGTTTGGATGACCGTTTTCAAAGACGACCCTGATATGCTCAAGCGGTTTATCAAAGCCTTCCCAAATACGGCAGATTGCTTTCATCCCACAACGTTTCAACCCGTCCCTCGAGTGAACGGGGCAATTTAAGCTCGAGCGTTTAGTTTTAACAGCCCTTGCCTCCACAAACCGTTATGATGCAAGCCATGACGCAGGACACTAAACCTTCAATCACACCCCTTGTTTCGCTCGAGGGAATCACAAAAATTTTCCCTGGCGTGGTGGCAAACGATGATGTCAGCCTCGAGATTCGGGGTGGCGAGGTTCATGCGCTGCTGGGCGAGAACGGCGCGGGCAAAACGAGTTTGATGAATGTTTTATACGGCATTTATCAGCCCGACGGCGGTGCGATTCGCGTGGCGGGGAACGTTGTCAAGATTCGTTCGCCGCAGGATGCAATGCGTTTGGGAATTGGTCTGGTCGCGCAACACCCGATGCTGGTACGGCAGCACACGGTGGCAGAAAACATTGCGCTGGCGGTCAAGACCAGTTTTTGGAATCCAACGCGCCACCTCGAGGCAAAGATTCTAGCGTTGGGAGAAAAGTACGGTTTGAAAGTCGAACCCAAAGCCAAAGTTTGGCAACTCTCGGCGGGAGAGCAGCAACGGGTCGAGATTTTGAAGGCTTTAATTCGCGGTGCAAAAGTTTTAATTCTGGACGAACCGACCAGCGTCTTGACCCCTCAAGAAGCCACAGATTTGTTCAAGGTCTTAAACCGTATGAAACTCGAGGGTGAAGGGGTCATCATCATCACGCACAAACTGGACGAGGTGATGGCGGTGTCAAGTCGGATTACGGTTTTACGCAAAGGGCGCGTGGTCGGCGCAATGAAAACATCTAGCACCAACAAGAACGATTTGGCGACCTTAATGGTTGGGCGTGAAGTGCCACAAGTGCGTTCATCTGGCGTGACCAAACTTGGGGAGGGCGTTCTCAAACTCGAGCAAGTCAACGTCGCGGGTGATCGAGGCGTGAATGTGGTAAAAAACCTTTCGCTCGAGATTCGGGGCGGCGAGGTGCTGGGCGTGGCTGGCGTGGCAGGCAACGGTCAACGCGAACTGGTCGAGGCAATCACGGGATTGCGGGGCGTCTCGAGCGGAAGCGTCAAGATTGGCGGCACAGATTTAACCAACAAGAACGCCAAAACCATCACCGACGCTGGCGTGGCGCACATTCCGGAAGACCGTTTGCACATGGGCGTGGTTGGCAGTTTATCGGTTGCTGAAAACCTGGCATTGCGCGGTTTTGAACGCACACCGTTTGCGAATGGCGAATTGCTGGACTTTAAAGCGATGGAAAATTTTGCGCTCTCGAGCATCAAAACCTACGAGGTCAGCACCCCAGGTATTCACACCAGAACCCGTCTGCTGTCGGGCGGCAACATTCAAAAACTGATTTTTGCCCGTGAACTAGCCGAAAACCCCAAACTGATTATCGCCTCCCACCCGACATACGGCTTGGATGCTGGTGCGACCGCCCAAGTTCAGAACGTGCTGCTCGAGCGTGCCAGGGCTGGCGCGGGTGTGATGCTGGTCAGTGAAGACCTCGAGGAAGTGCTGGCGTTGTCTGACCGCATTGCCGTGATGTTCGCGGGGGAAATCATGGGCGTTGTGCCTCGAGACATCGCTACCGTTGAAGAACTCGGTTTGATGATGGCGGGACAACGCCAAAAACAGGTGAACGCATGAACTTCAAGATTTTACAAAAAAATCATCCTGCCACCAACGAAGGGAAACACTGGTGAGCCTAGACACCGCAACCGCTCCGATCAAACGCAGCAACGCCCGACAATGGGGACCGTTTAACATCGAAACTCGAGAAACCCCACCGCAAAGTTGGTTGTTCACCCTTTCGATGCTGAGTGTGCTTGCCACACTGATTCTGACGGGCGTGATTTTTGCACTGTACGGGCAAAACCCAATCACGGCATACGTTACGCTGGCACAAGGCACGCTGGGCGACCTCTCGAGCCTCGGCGTGGTGTTACAACGCGCCATTCCCCTCATGCTGATTGGCGTGGGACTGGTCGTGGCATTTCGGGCGCAATTTTTTAACATCGGCGCGGAAGGGCAATTGCTCGCCGGTGCGGTCGGCGCGAGCGCGGTGGCATTGTTCTTCCCGAATTTTGGGTTTCTCGAGATTCCTGTGATGTTCATTGTGGCGTTTATTTGCGGTGCAGTCTGGGGTTTCATTCCCGCCATCCTGAAATTGAAGCTCGAGATCAACGAGGTCATCAGCACGCTGATGATGAATTACATTGCGATCAGCATCGTCGAATGGCTGGTCAACGGACCGTGGAAAGGCAAAAACCAAGTCGGTTACAGCTACACCGATACCTTTCCAGACGCGGCGTGGATTCCAAAAATCAGCTCGAGCACCGTGCATTACCCGACCCTGATTGTGGCGCTGGCACTGGTGGCGTTGGTGGCGTTTGTGATTGCCAGAACGCGCTTGGGATTCAGGATGCGGATTCTGGGCGAAAACCCGGTTGCCGCCAAATACGTCGGCATCAACACCCTCAGCACCACCCTGGCAGTGGTCATGCTCAGTGCGGGTGCGGCAGGCATTGCGGGTGCGGGCGAGGTTGGAGCGATTCACCACAAACTCCTCGACCCCGCGCAAATCTCGCTCGGTTACGGGTACACCGCCATTATTGTCGCATGGCTGGCTCGAGGAAACCCAATCAGCGTTATTTTCACCGCGATTTTTCTGGGCGTTGTGTTTGCTGCTGGCGACGTGATGAAAGTCAGTTTGCAAATGCCAGCCCAAACCACCAATGTCATTAATGGATTGCTTTTATTCTTTTTAATCAGCACCGAACCACTCGTCAAACTCAAAATCTCCCTCGCTCGAGGGACGTAAAAGCTTAAAAGACATAAACCCGAATCTCGAGTGAATCGCCAATTGCTTATTTCCCAGGAGTTAATTTATGGACAACATCATCCTTTCAACCGCCGCTCGAGCACTCGCTTTTGGCACGCCCTTGATGCTGGGGTCTTTGGGCGCGGTGTACGCCGAACGCGCTGGCGTCGTGAACCTTGGCATGGAAGGCATGATGATTTTGGGGGCGCTTGCGGGCTTTGCGATCACCAAAAACACGGGCAGTCCGCTCGAGGGAATTCTGATTGCGGCACTGGTTGGAGGTCTTGCCGCCAGCATTCATGCGTTTATCAGCATCACCTTAAAAGCCAATCAGTACGTTTCAGGTTTGGCACTCAGCATGTTCGGGCTTGGACTCTCGAGTTTGCTGGGCAAACCATTTGAGGGTTTGCCACTGTTCACGCAACTCGAGAATGTCAGTATTCCTGGACTCTCGAGCATCCCTGGTTTGGGCGTGTTTTTCACCGATCAAAGTCCGTTGTCATACTTTGCGCTGGTTCTGGGCGTGGTCTTGTGGCTGGTCTTGTTCCGCTCGAAATTGGGCGTGGTCATTCGCAGCACTGGCGAGAACCCAAGCGCCGTGGATGCGCTCGGCGGCAATGTAACGCTGGTTCGTTACGCCTGCGTGATTTTTGGAGGAATGCTGGCAGGCATGGCTGGCGCGTTCCTGTCGGTGGCGTACCGTCCCGCCTGGACTGAGGGTTTAACGGGCGGCATCGGTTGGATTGCGCTGTCCATTGCGATTTTTGCCGCCTGGAATCCACTGGGGGCAATTGGTGGATCACTGTTTTTTGGCGCGTTGTACTCGTTATCATTTTCCAAACTTCAAGAAAGCATTTCGCCGTCACTGTTAAAAATGATGCCATTCATTTGCGTTTTGCTGGCACTTTCCTTAAATGCCTTACGTAAAAACTCGAGGAGCAACGTGCCAGAGGCGCTTGGATTGCCGTATCAACGTGGTCAACGTTAAGTCATCAGAACAATCGAAATCCAATGTTTTAAGTTCTCCCCTGCCGTAAGGTAGGACACTCCTGCACTGCGTGCAGGAGGTGGCTCGAGCGCAGCGAGAGACTGAGGGGTCGTGCAGCATTCGTTCGACGACTGAATCTCGCACGACCCGCCGCCGCAATAGCCGAATATGCTCGAGTCAAACATATTCCAGGAACTCTTTTACAAGCGGCGACCCCCTTCTTGACCATAAAACGCACCTGAAGGGCATGGTCGCTACCTTTCGGCAGGTGGTGACTTTTTAAACTGTAATGGTTGAATCCAAGCTCGAGTTATAATTCCTCGAGCCTTCAAAACATTTAGGAGAACCCATGAATTACGCGAACATCCCGCACCTAACGAACCCGTTGCCAGACTTGTGATGGGCGTTGACAATCAAACCGAACTCGAGCCTGCCAGTGTGGTGTTTGATGATTTTATCGCTCGAGGTGGGAATTGTTTTGACACGGCTTTTATTTACGGTTCGGGAGTCTGCGAAACGG